>DUGF01000104.1 GCA_013331535.1 Microcaldota archaeon
AGGTGCGGCCGTAGCCGTTGTTACCTACGCGGCACTTACTGGCAAGTCATTGCGTCAGGATGCAACCATAACCGGAGCAATTGATCCTGGTGGAAACATCCAGAGTGTAGGCGGGTTATACGAGAAATCAAAGGCAGTTGCAAGGTATGGCCTGAAATATTTTGTCACCCCCATGAACAGGCTTGCGGAAAGACTTCTTCTTGCCCCTGTTGAAAAAGCGTACAATATCACTGTTGTTGAGGTTGCCAATATCAATGAGGCAATTGATTTTATCGTGGATGGAAAAGAGATACAAAAGAAAGGTTTTCAAGCTATGAAAAAACCGATGCCAAACGTGTCTAACTATTCCTCATCTTCTATCCTCTCTGGCATTGAGCCTTTCAGAAAAGTTTCCGATGACGTCATAACTATTGAAAGGACAATGGTCGAAAACATGGGAAATGACACGCAGGAAACAGAGGAAATGAAGGAGTTTTTCTTAAATGAGATTGACCGTCAGAAATTTATTCTTGATAATGGATATCTATTCACTGCTGCAAATGAGGCATTTTTATCATATATAGATGTTGTTACTGTTTCAAGCGCAGAGAACCTTAATCCCGAGCAGAGATTTCAGTCTGCGAAAAGCTGTGCATCTTCTCTTAAAGAAGTTCCAAAATCCTCTGCTAATTTTGAATGGCTTGTTGGCGCTGACTTGAGAGAGGGCTGGGTAATTCAGAGGCTTCAAAAAATTGACGTGGGAAAGGCAAGCCTCATAGAGGAAAAATATTTTGTTTTCAATCAGATAATGTATGCAGATGCATGGTGTTTTGTTTCTAAGGAGCTTGCTGATGTGGCCGTGTCAATAGATTCAGAAAGCCAAAATTCCATAGCAATCAATGAATCCATGTGGAAATCCCTTGCGGAATCAAAAATCAAACAAGCGGAAAGCATGAACATAACCTTTGAGGACTGGGCAGAGCATGTTGATAATGCAAAGGCGCTGTTTGAACGCGGGAAATACGGCGCTGCAATTTATGACGCGGTGTTCGCAATGGAAATGAATCTTGCGGACATGGATATTGCAAACAAAGAGGATACCCTTATTCCGCTTGCCGAACAGATGAATCTGGAAAACCGCACTTCAATCTGGGGCAAGATATACCACACACAGGGTGCGTTCCTTATGCAGGAAGGTGGAGAGGGTGGAAAACGAAGTGCATACAGAATTTTCAGGTATGCAAAAGCAATTGATAGTGCAACTGAGGAAATGAAGGCGCTGGCACTTCCGTCTGCTGAAGACGTTGAGCAAACCTCAACCAAGCCAAGCAAAAGCGAAGATGATACGTTCGGTTATATACTCAAAAACAAGAAATTATTCCTGATGGCAGGGGC
Organism: Microcaldota archaeon; assembly: GCA_013331535.1. GTDB lineage: Archaea > Micrarchaeota > Micrarchaeia > Anstonellales > Bilamarchaeaceae > UBA10214 > UBA10214 sp10214u. Next base: position 1,375 of record DUGF01000104.1, read on the forward strand.
GATTGTTCTTCTGGGAATTGCTGCGGTGGTTTATCTAATGGGGAAGAATGGAAAAGCATCCAACAAGAAAGCGGGAATTTTCAGAAAATGAATTTGGGACTTGACTAACCCGAGACAATTATACCCAGTTTTCCTATAGGATGCGGATTTATAACCTGGCGCCAGAGAACTGATTTTTTGCTTGGGGGTTGGTAATCTTTAAGAACATCCATGACTACATTCGCGTAACCCCTCTGGGTTTTTTCTGTTTTTTTCAGCTCTTCCGTAGTTAGATAGTGCATTTTGACATTAAATTTTCTTATTATAAAACTTATTATCGGATCTTTTTCTATCTTTAGTTTGATTGCATCGAGATCTATTTTGTTTCCCCCTACGACATAATAATCTTTTACCGGAAGGTGGCTGACGGAATAGAAAAATGCCACGAGCTTGTAATTTCCAAAAGGGCTATAATCATGGAGAACTTTGTTATCTATTATTCCAAATACCCCTCCTGTCAAATCAATACCAAGATGCCCTGCCAGAGTTGTTCTTGGGCTTAGAAGGGTTGCGCTGGGGCATATCAATCCAACTTTTACGCATTCTGATTGATTACATGACCGGTTTATCCTTTCTGGGTCATTTGGGGGAAGTCTCTCCAATGCAAGCCGTCTTACTATCGCCATGTCATCTAGTATAGTCCATAAATCCTCATTTCCGTCTAATCTGACCGTGGCTCCGGTCCTGAAATTGCTCACTGAGGCATTTATCGTTATCATCACCCGTGACAGTTCCGGGTCGTATTTGAATGAGTTTCGCAGTTTCTTCTTCTGCTCCACTACGTGTGGTATTATCCCTCCAATGCTCGAAACAAATTCTTCGACTGTGTTTCCGGTGAACGCGTAAACGTTTTTTAGGAGCTGCAACAAGGCTTCCGGGCAATCTATATTTCCTGAAAACTCTCCTTTCGTTTCCTTTAATGGGAATTTTATAGTTATTCCATTTCCTTTCTTCCCCTCTTCTATTATCGTTCTCGTTAGTTCGCTCCAGACTGCCTCGGCATGGGTCATTCCACAATTTACGTTTGAGTGCGGTTCAATTGTCACATCATCATAGGAGTAGAAAATCCGGTCTATTGCAGTATCCCTGTTATTGTCATCGCAACTTTCTACAATGTCTCCGTGCGAACTTATCTGGACAAATAATTTGAGTCTTTCCTTCCTTCTCATCAACGCATAATGATCAAGATAAGAGTATATGCCAGTTTTAATATCCGAGATTGTCCCAGTTGTCATGAACGAGCCGGCCGTGCTTATAGAATCAATTTTTGTGAAAACCCCTCTTCTGACATATTCATTGGCCAGCATATATTCTATAATCGCGTCAAGGTATCCGAGCTCTCTTGCATCCGCGCATCTTATCTTTATTCCTGCTTGGATCTCTTCTATGCGGTGGACCTTGGAATAGCTCATATCCGAAAACCAGGGGGTTACAAGCTCTATTCGTGGCCTTTCTCCAGCGTTCGTTACAGTCGTTTCTTCATCACCCATACCTACCACCCATTGAGAGAATAAATCCTGGTATTATCCGTTATAATTAATGTAAACCTATATTTATATAACTTGTGTTGAACGGTTAATTTACTACCTTTTGTTGTGTCAAAACCTTTTTATAATTTAACTGAAAAGGCGTTTAAGGCGATTAAGGCAACTATCCCGAGACAGAAATGTTTTTCCGTCTCGATCTATGTCATGAACGTCGCAACGTTCATGAGCATGTTCAGGAACGATTCGTCGTTCCTGACATACTGAACCAACGTCTGAAAGCATTCGCCTGAAAATCGGCATTACTTAGTTGGTTNNCTAGGCCACTATGCGACTTCTCCATGTTAGCTATTAGCTTTTAGCTATTGGCAACGGAACGACTAACGCGAGGCTAAAGGCTAATCGACAAGGGCGACCGAACATGACTGACAAAATGGCTGAGATTGTAATCACCCCACGGGATATTGCACGCATTTTAGAGCTTAACAAACAGCGTGCAGAACTTATTTTCAGGAAATCCTATGCAAACAATGCATCTTTGAGCGTCACAATCGACAAGGAACTTTCCATTATCGAGGCAAGCCTTTCCTCTTTCAATGAAAAACTGAAAAAGGCAAGAATGGAGCTGGTGTTTCCAAATGGAGAACCCATTACAGCGCTTTCTGCCCAAATAGATAAACACTCTCACTCTGCGATCGCAGAGGCGCTCAAGACAAGAAGCGGAGAACTTTATTCCCTTCTTGAACAACGCGGAAAACTTACAAAACGAAATTACGAAGCGCGCGAGGAAATCGGAAAATTGAATATTCTTCTTCAGCATGTGGGAAGCCGCAATCGGGAGCATATCGTTAAGGCGATTATCTCCGGAGCAATGGCCGAAGGAGAAACAATCGTCTCTTTTGATGGGATAGATGGTAAATCTCAGAAAGCGCTTTGCGTGCTGCTTAAGCGGGTTGGTTTGGAAGTACTTGCAAACGGAGCAAAAACCCCGGAAGAGGTAGAAGTAACCGTTGCAAACAGGAAAATGTGGGTTCCACCAGATGCAGTTGAAGCCATTTCCATAAATGAGCAGAAAATGTTCGAGCTTCAGAAATCTATTCAACTAAAGAACGCGGAAAGACAGATAAAAACGTTTTCTGAAGAGGAAGAACAGGCATTCGCATCTGCGCAAAAACAATATCTTGAACTTCTGAAGGAAAAGGATGCTCTTTGTGCGGATTCTCTTTCCGGAGATACAGAGTTTGTCTACAAATTTTTTGCAACGTAATTTCCCTTTGATTTGTATCCAAGTTTGTAATAATATCTTCGCACCCCCATTCCGCTGTTGATTATCATTTCGCTTTTCATGAATCTTTTTTTTGCTATTTTTTCCGCTTCCTTCAAAAGGGCGCGGCCGATTCCGGTATGTTGTGCGGTTTTTGATGCCTTTGCGGATTTTTTCCCAATTGTTTCCTCGTTTCCATATACGTGAAGTTCTCGAACAATCGCCGTATTCTTTCCGATTTCTTTCCTTTGTATTAAACCGTTTGGTATTCTCAATCTAAGGAAGCCGGCTATAATGCCGCTGGTTGTATTTTCGTAGGAAATAAATAATTCAGTTCCGCCGCTTGCAGAATAAGTTTCGGTTCTTATATCAAATTTCCCATCGAGTTTTTCCTTATTAAGTCCGATTTCCCGCCAGCGGATTTCTTTTGGTATAATTCCCTTTTCTCGGATTTTGTTTTCAACGAGTTCCCGGAGATTGCTTTTTTTCACCCCGCCTTGAATAAGTCCGGCGGGAATATCACGCTGTATTCTCATTACGCGAACATATTTCGGAATATATCTGTAAAATTCAGAAATTAGATCAGCGGCTTCTTCACTTGAATAAGGTGTGTATTCTCCGTGTTTCATCATTTCATGGAGTTTTGTTCCGCCTGTCACGAGCGCGGGATAAATCTTCAGCATATCCGGTCGGAATTCCGGATTTTCAAACAGTTCTCTCACCATTTCAATATCCTTTTTTGGATTTGAATCCGGAAGCCCTGGCATTATGTGATATAAAACTTTGAATCCGTTATCCTTTAGCAGGGCTGTGGCGCGAATCACGTCTTCTACGGTGTGCCCGCGGTTTATTATCTTGTAAATCTTGTCGTCAGGATGCTGGACCCCGAGTTCAACACGCGTGGTTCCGTAATCCAGCATCTCGTTAATTTCTTTTTCACCGCATACGTCCGGGCGGGTTTCAATCGTAAGCCCAACGCATCTGCACTTTGCGGTTTCATTTATTTTTTTCGCTTCTGCAAGAGTTTTTGCATTCTTTCTTTTATTCGAATTGCAGTTAAGTGCATCATAAATTCCTTTTATAAAACTCTGTTTGTACTCTTCGTCCATTTGCAGGAATGTTCCGCCCATAACAATTATCTCGCATTTTGATGTCGGATGCCCACCTATTCTAAACTGGTTAAGCCGGTCCTTTACCTGCATGGTCGGGTCAAAATTATTTGCTCGCGCACGAAGTGCTGCTGGTTCTTCGCCAGTATAGCTCTTCGCAGCCTTTCCAGCCGCAGGGCAATAAATGCAGTTCCATCTGCATGAACCTTCTGGTTTTATCATAACTGCGACAGGTGTTACTCCAGAAAGAGTGCGGATTGGCTTTCTTTTGAGAATTTGAATAATGTTTGCAATGCGTTTTGCGTTGTTCTGTCCCGCCTTTTTTTTCACCAATCGTATCGCAATTCGTATGATATCGCTGTTTCTTACAATTGCATCAGAACCAAATTTAAGTGCGGCTTCGGATTTTATTGCCCGAATATTCCTTTCACCGGTAAGAATTCGTTTGATTATATATTCCGCAATCTCTTTCGTATTGGTGTTATCAGACAATGAAAAACTACCCCCAGTTATTTTAATTAATTGGTCACACCTTTAGTATAAATTAGATAATAGTCCCGCCAATCCGAATATTGGCAGTTCAAATGTCGGGAAAATCAGAACCCCGTAGTTCGTTGCCTTGTAATCATAAAGAAGGTTTGATGAAACTGTAAAACTAACGTTGTGCTCTGCGGAGATCACTGCACTGGAATTTGAAACAACCTTTATTGTTGGGTAATAGCTTTCCTCTTCATTTTCAGTTACTTCATATGCAATTGTTTTTGTGCTAAGCGGGGGCATGTGAACGTATTTCTTAAACGCCCATTTTTTCACTCCTTCGCTGCTTACAACATAAAGGTCTGCCGCAGTTCCCTTGTTTCGTATGGTAATGAGGAATTTCGCCGGCTGTCCCGGGCCTACGCTTGCTGTTTTTGGAGCAACGCGGCTTTCCATAATATCCCTGGTTATTCTTACCTTTGCAGTTATTGTTATATTTCCGAGAAGCTCTCCATCATTTTCATCAGAAACGACTACTTTCGCATAATAAGTTCCATCCGGTGCATTCTTTGCCGCACTTATTCCAACCTGAAGCGGATTTCCATAGAGCTTGCTGTTTTCGCCTTTCCATCCATCTGGGACTTCGGTTACAACTGCAATATCATATCTTCCGCCTTTTCCGAATTTTCCCCCGTTATATACTATAGGATGAATTACGAGTGGTATTGTTTGCCCGGGTCCCATTACTCCCAGGTCAATCGTCCCGCCGTTCGCTACTTCTGCGGCTACGGGTTCTATAGTTTGAATTGCGAATAAAACCTGGGTCGCAAGCAATGCAATTAATGAGAAAAACAAAAATCCTTTGAAATCGTACATGCCTGCATATCTGCGGGAAATCTTAAAAAGATTGGCTATTAGCTGTGAGCCTTGGGCCGTGAGCTTTGAGCTCATAAAAATGCTTCAACATCCCCCTTTTTCTTTTCCTCTTGCATTTCAAACTCAATTGCCTGCTCATGCAATGGCTTTCCCTTCTCGCGCTTTTGTGATTTTCTGTCCCGCACATTAACGAATATCGGATGGTTGGTTGCAGCACCGACTATTATTGCCTCTCCAACCTGGAGCCCGGTTATGCTTTTTGCAATCCGCGAATCTATTCCTTCAGAACTCATCTGGATATGGTCAAGGTCGTTCGGGTTTGTCACGCGCAAAATTATATGAGTATTACATTGGGAAAGTGCAGTAGTGCTGAGATTCACTGGGCGCTGACTGATAAGGCATAACGATGCCCCGAATTTTCTCCCTTCTCTCGCGATTGTTTCAATTATTCCGCGCGAAACCGCCTCGTGTGCTTCAGCCTTTTCTCTTGCAAAATTATGTGCCTCTTCTATTACCAGCACAAACGGAGGAATTTTGCCTTTTTTTCTGAGCCTGAACAGCTTCCTTGCAATGTAGGAAACCATTATCTGTTTTTTTCTCATACTGTCTGTGTCGCTTAAATCAACCACGAGCATTTTTCCAGGTTTGACATCTTCTATGAGTTTTGGATTTTCTTTTCCTACAGATATGAATCTGTATCTTCTCAGTTCCATTAATATTCGCTTCAGAGTTTTCTTTGTATCTTCTTTTGTTGCCACAGGGGAATTTTCTATTTTTTCAAACAATGCCTTCAATGATTTTTTTGTTCCGCTTGTTTTGTCTGCCCTTAATTCATGCATTGCGTGTCTCAATACCTCGCGCTGTGCGGGAGACATCAATGGTAACCATTCGTCGGCCATTTCCGGAGTGATCTTTCTAAGCGGTACAAATACGTCTCTTCCTTCAATTGTTTTTGTGTTTGCACCGTATTTTCCGTCAAATCCGAATCCGGCGTATTCCCCGTGAATGTCTATTACTACAATTGCAAGCCGTCCGTTTTCCTTCCTGCATTCGAGCATTTCCTCCATGAGTACGCTCATTAAATGTGATTTTCCGGCTCCGCTCATTGCAAGAATAGCAACGTGTTTTTGGAACAGGCGGGTTAGGTCTATCTTTGCTTTGGTTTCATGGTGCTGAAGCGTCCCTATGTGCAAGCCTTCTTCGTTGAATCCAAGAAATCTTTTTAGCATTTCTTCATCCGCAAGCCAGACCTTTAGTCCCGGGCTTGGAGGAACATGCGCACGTCCGAATGTTCCATCAGCTTTGCCACTTTCATTTGTTTTGCCATCCCCTTCTGTTTTGTGGTAAGTGCCTAATATCCGCACGTTCGCGATGGTATATTCCCATGAATCAGTTGGAAAATTCTCCCTGAGCGGCATTTCCTTTTCATAATCAGCTACGCTTTCCGCGCGTTCAAAATACCGGTTTGCGCGGAACATCTCCCCAATATATCCAAACAAGGTTTCTGAGTTTTCGTTCTTTCCGCACCGAACCTGCACGTATTGCCCTTTTTTCACCGAACTGCCATTCTTTTCATTTTCGTTCGCATCAACCACGAACGAGAATTCTACTGTTGATGGGCTTTCTTCTGTGGAAATTATCGTGCCTATTGATCCCGGTGAGTGTGCTTCTGCCATGAGAACCAGTGCACCTCTTTCTCGGCTCAGCTATAAAAATTTTGTTATTGTAATCGCTAATACGATTTACATGGTTGAGGAAACACTTGAGCTTCTTGCATTTGCAATATTCGTGTCGGCAGTTATATTTTCTATTTACTCCCGCACGCGTGCGGAGAAATCAAAAATAATCACAGGAAAGAAAATCCGGGAGCTTTACCGAAGGAGCTGGGTGGATAATATGCTCGGCTCGAAAGACAGTGGCCTGATGCTTGAGACTGTGCGGAATTCCATTCTTGTTTCATCCGCTCTCATAACTGCGATTGTCATTTCATTCGGGTTTGTAGTTGCAAATGCAGTTCTAGATGGTTTTTCTCTTATATCCACGCTACGTCTCACTGCAATTGTTTCGCTTCTTCTTTACGCGCTTTTCGCGATTTTTCTTGAAGCCAGAACGCTTATCTATATTCCAATAGTTGCCGGTGCATCTGATGAGGTTGTAAAGCAAAACGAAAAACGGCAGAAATCCCATTATGTTTCCATGCTTCTTGATTCTGCGTTTGACGAATTCGCGAATTCAATGCGTGCATTATTCTACGTGGTCGTTCTTCTGGTCTGGTTCTTCAACACATACCTTTTCATTGCTGCAACCCTTTTGATAACTTATGTAATGTTCCGCGAGGATTTCGGAACAAAGAGCAGGATTGGAGTATTCTAATTGGTCCAAGGTGCATCTATGGGAATGGAATCTGAACGCGCTCCTGATATCCGGGAACGAATTGACGAGATACTTTCAGTTCTTGGCCCGGACATGGACCACGTAATAAATGCGAGAATAATCTGTATGCGTAGCCGTGGCGCACAGGCACGTGCCTATGCAAGAATCTGGGCATTGCCTTCAATCTGGCAAAAAGCCCTGGAAATAAATCCATTTTACGTGATTGAGGTATTGTCCGAGAAGTTTGACAGGCTTGGTGATGAGGATAAGACGAAAATTCTTATTCACGAGTTGATGCACATCCCAAAAAAATTCTCTGGTGGCCTTGTTCCCCATAATAATCGCGGAACTAAGATAAATCATGCGAATGTGGGAAAGGTTTATGAGGCGTATAAGGAGAAAAAGGCCGCCTGCGCGTCTATTTGATTCCCGAACATCTTTGGTCACTGACGCTCCACGGTTCGGAAGCCTCGGACTTAAGTCCGAGGATGAGAACCGAGCTTCTTTATGCCCTTCGGCTTCCCCTAAAGGCTTAGTTAAAACAGTAGTAAAGTCTGATAAAGAAGCCACGGCCTTTAGGCCGTGGAGCGTCACATCGATTTTTCTATTCGAATGTTGCCCTTCCAATTCTTATAAATTTCACCGCGTTTTCGTAAACATACGCTAAAATCAGTTCCTTTCTCAATTTCCCGGATGCTTCGAACAATTTATTTATTCCCTTTAAATCAGTAGCCCATTCTTTCGGAACAACCAGAACAGCGTATTTCGTCCGGTCTTCTCCTGCACGTAATCCTTTTTGATGAACCCGGATGAAATTAAATGCTGGTGCGCTATCGCCCTCTCCATCACTCACCTCGTTGCTCATCCTGCAAACATATCCTTTGCTCCATAAATGCCTGACAATAATTAGTTTGTCTTCAGCAAGCTTATCATTTTTCATCTGTTCCGCGATTATATTCTTCGCATCTTCTGGTGTTCCAGCCACTCCGCGCTCGGAAAGGTATGCCGCGAGGATTGGCGGAATAATCGTGCTCTCAACAATCTGCGGTATCGCGCCCATTCGGTAAAGTTTTTGTATTGTTTCCGGATCAGTTATCGTGATTATTTTTGTTTTCATTTTTTTCACCTTCTTCATTGTGCCTGTTCCTTCCTGTAAGCCCCGCCTTTTTTATCAATAATACCTGCGATTCTTTTCATGTCTTCTTCCTTTATCCCGCCCATTTTTACCTCTATTTTTTCTGTTCCTGCAGTATCTATTTCAATGGTCCCAACTTTAAACAGCCGTTCTATCGGGTCCTGTCGCATGTTCACGCTTGTAATCCTGTCATAATCTGCATGAATGATTTCTTTTGTTATTATTCCGCTTTCCGCGATAGCCTGTCCTTCCTCCAGAATGATCCTCTTGAATTTTTTGCTTATTTCTGAGGATGCACACAATGCCAGTGCAATTATCCATATTAACGCAATGACATACAAAAGATTTTCTCCAAAATATCCCCAGAAAAGCGTGATTACAATCGTAATTGCCAAGGCAGACAGAAGTGTCTTTGCTTGCATTGCTATTGCTCCTGGTTTTATTATTACCAGAGCGCCCGCTTTATTACTGCCGATCATAATTATCGTATACATCTCAAACGAGAATAGTTAAAAACCATTGACTCAATCTTTATGTTCGTTGATTTTATGCTGATTTACACTGATGGCGCATGCTCCGGGAATCCGGGAAAGATGGGGATTGGCGCAGTCCTCATAAAGAACGGGGTTGCGGTAAAGAAAATAAGCGAAAGCATTGGCGATGGGACGAACAACATAGCGGAATATACTGCGGTAATCCGTGCGCTTGAAGAGGTGCAAAAGCTCGGTGAAATGGATATAACTTTGCGAAGCGATAGCGAGCTTCTTGTGAAACAGCTTCGCGGGGAATACAGAATCCGGGCAATTCATCTTCGGGATTTGAAAAGAAAAATTGATGAGATCTGCAAGGGCAAAGGGCATGAACTCCATGTAATATTCGAGCATGTTCCGCGTGAGCAGAACAAGACCGCGGACAAATTATCCAAGGATGCAATTGGGTTGTGATAAATAGGACGGGCAGGCGTAATTATGAATATTGTTCAGGATTTTTCCATAGGAAAATATTTTACCTTTGACCCCAGCAAGGGCAAGCCAATTTATAACTGGTTTTATTACAAGGAGGCGTTTTCCCCGGAAGTTGTTGATTATGTGCTGGATAGTTTTGCGCCAGGTGCGAAAATCATATATGATCCTTTCTGCGGTGCCGGAACATCTGTTCTTCGTGCAAAGGAACGCGGAATCTCTTCATTCGCTGTTGATTCCTCCCCGCTCGCGGTTTTTGTTTCCCGGGTAAAATGCGCAGATTATTCAGAAAGCGATATTGCGGAAATAAAAAAATTTCTGGGTTCGTTCGGAAACAAAATCGCAGATTCAGAACACGAAACACGAAACGCGGAACCTATCTCATCCTGGGATTTCGAACTCTTCCCGCCACGTATTGCATTTCCAAGATCAAATCTCAATTCCATCATGTTCATCCGCCAGCAGCTTGAATCCGTTGAAAACCAGAATGCTGCAAATTTCCTCATGCTTGCTCTTCTTTCAATACTCCCGCAAACCTCACTCGTGGTGAAGGATGGTGGTGTGCTGAAGATTGATAAGAAAAAGCGTGCCATGCCTGCAAAAGAGGCGTTCAGAAGAAAAGTAAAGGGAATGCTTACTGACATGGAAGGTGCGAAAGGAATTGCTATCGCGCACGCTCCGGGCTGTTCAATTCCAGGTTTAATTCCAGATATTCGCCTGGGCGATTCAAGAAAAACCGAATTTGAAAGCGAATCCGCTGATATAATTGTAACCTCCCCACCTTACCTAAACAACATAGATTATTCCAAGATCTATGGTCTTGAATTGTCCCTTCTCGCACTTAATAAACGAATAACCGCAGAAACCCGTGCAAGAAGCGTTCGGTCCTTCATTTCCGGTGATTCGTTTGACGCGTCCGAACTTTCGCAGGAAGTCCGGGATTTCGCGGATAAAATCCCAATCGTTGGTTCCTATTTTTCCGACATCCGTGCCGTGCTTGTTGAAATGCACCGCATTCTCCGTCCAGGCGGAATTGTTGGTTTTGTGGTTGGTAATTCGGTANNTCAGTCTCGGTAATCCACGAAACGCACATTCTGGTTGATGAAATAATCGCGGAAATGGCCGAATCCGATGGGGTCGGCTTCTCCAGCGCTGATATCGTTGTGGGGCTTGAGCGAATCGCGGATGTTCGGCCAAGAAAGGTTAAGACAAGAGAAAGTATAATCATTATGCGAAAATAATTTATTAATGCGGGAATAATCCATCCGTAATGTCCGCCAAATCCAAAAACCAGCACTCAAAACCTATTTAAATCTCATCTCTGTTTCCTTTGTATGCGGAATCCTGCATTCATGTCGCTCACCATACCGTTATTGCTATTTTTGCTATCTGTTCCGCTCGCTTTTTCTGATTCGTCCTCGTCCTCCGCACCATCAATCCTTGGCTTTGACATGTTCTCCGCGGTTTTTCCAATTGTTGCCATGATAATGATTGTGATTCTTGCAATGCTTTACATGGTATCCCAGATGTTTTCTCTCCCCGCACTCAACGCATGGGTGAAAACCGAAATCCGGGAATTTATAGTAGGGGCAATCGTGATTGCGATTGTTCTAGGGGTATTCTTTGGAACAACAGGCTTTGTTTCAGTCCTGACCGGAAAGGACAATCCGGAAAAGGCGGCACAGGACGCATTCAAGCCAGTGGTTGATAATCTAAACGAAGCATATCGCGATATAATCCGCGTTTCCCAGGAAATGACCCTGATAGCCGGCTATTCATATAATTTTCCTGCACTTCCACTTTTCTATTTCACCTATACTGACTTGAGCGCGCCATATTCAGGTGTAGGGCAGGTTCTTTCCGCTCTTTCCCAGACTGCAAGCGCGGTGAGCAACTCACTGATGGTTTATCTTTCGCTATCAGTCCTTATGCAATTCTTTTCATTCGCCTCTTTGGTAATCCTTCCGTTCGCCCTTTCACTTAGAATAATTCCATTCACCCGCCAGCTTGGCTCAACGTTAATCGCGCTTTCAATCGGAGGCTATATTCTTTTTCCATCAGCAATAATTATTGTGGGAGAGCTTCACAATCTCATTGAAATCCCAAAGCCGAATTTGTCAGACGGCCAAATTTCTAAGTTGCACATGGAAATCCCTGCCGGATTTGGCGCATTTTGCGAATCAGATATAAAATGGTTTGCTGCAACCGGTGAAATAGGGTGGGGTTTTGCATTTTGCCTTCCATGCTCACCATTCGGTTGTTTCCCGGTCTGCTTTCCACTTGTGACAGAAGTTATT
>DUGF01000003.1 GCA_013331535.1 Microcaldota archaeon
CTCTGCGCGTTTCTTTTCTCCTCCGGAGAATCCAACGTTTATCTCGCGTTTTATAGAGTCCTCTCCCAGTCCAACCTCCTTTGCAATCTTCTTCGAATCTTCCTGCAATTTTACCATAGCTCCGATATCCATTCCCTTCACATTTTTTCCGGTTCTAGCAGTCCCGGTTGCAATTGCATCATCTGCGTCTGTACTTTTTGCATCATTTATCGCGGATTTTGCCGCCCGTATGAAACTTCCAAAAGTAACTCCCTCAATTTCCGGCGGGTTTTGAAATGCGAGAAAGATTCCAAGTGCAGCACGTTCTTCCGGAGCAAGTTTTGTTATTTCCTTTCCGTTAAACAGTATTTTCCCGCTGATTGTATACGCAGGGTTTCCCATTATCGCATTTGCAAGCGTGCTTTTCCCAGAACCGTTCGGCCCCATAATCGCATGAATTTCACCCTCCTTTATAGAAAGCGAAATATCATCCACGATTTTTTCGGCATCATCTGTGCTTACGGACAGTTTTTTTATTTCAAGCAGCATATAATTCACATTCCACAGCATTATACTGCATATTCTAGTTTTGTTCTCTTTCTTCACTTCCTTATTTTACCCGTTCAACAAGAATTGCAGGGCAGACCTTTGAAACTCCTTTTGTGTTTTCTATTTCCCTTACAACCTCTTCAAATCTTTTTCTTGTGTTTGCCCAGACCTCTGCCATGAGCATATGGTCGCCGGTGCTTGCAAACAGGCTTTTTATCTCATTTATTTTTTTAAGCCGCTCCATTACGCGAAGATACTCTTCCGGATACGCATCAAGTCCGACAAATGCGTGCATGTTGAATCCGATATTTTTTGGATTTATTTTTATTGAATAGCCCTCTATTACTCCATAATCCTTTAGCTGGGTTATCCTTTTTCTAACTGCAGTATCGCTTATTCCAAGTTCTTTTCCTATGCTGGATAATGAGGTCTGCGAGTTCTCAAGCAGCGTTTCGATTATGTATAAGTCCCGTTCATCTATCATAGTAATCATCCATGGTTATACTCCAAATCTACAGTTGTCTTCCCAAATCCAGTAATAGTTTGTTATTAGAACTATTAGGTTTAAAAATCTAACCTACAAGTATCTATTTGTGATTTTTCAATGAAACGAGGGATATCAGAAGACGTAGTGCGCGAAATCTCAAAACTGAAAGGTGAGCCGCAATGGATGACCAATTTTCGCCTTGACGCGTATCGTGTGTTCCTTCATAAGCAGCTTCCTAAATGGGGTTCGGATCTTTCCGGAAAAATTGACTTTGACAGCTATTATTACTACGTTTCCCCAACAGATTCCCAATCAAAAGAGGCGGATTGGTCAAAAGTCCCGAAGAATATCCGCGACATTTTTGACAAACTGGGTATTCCAGAAGCAGAGAGAAAATATCTTGCCGGCTCTGCGGCCCAGCTTGAAAGCGATGTTGTCTATTGCAACCTGAAAAAAGAATGGGAATCAAAGGGGATAATCTTCTGCGATATGGATACCGCAGTTAAGGAGCACGGGGAAATCGTGCGGGAGTATATCGGAAAACTTGTGTCTGCAACCGACAACAAGTTCGCAGCGCTTAATTCCGCGGTCTGGAGCGGCGGTTCGTTCATCTATGTTCCGCGCGGAGTAAAATTAGATCTGCCCCTTCAGGCATATTTCAGAATCAACACAAAAAATATCGGGCAATTTGAAAGGACCCTGATTATTGCGGATGAAGAAAGCAGTGTCAGCTACGTGGAGGGTTGTTCCGCTCCAATATATTCTGAATCTGCGCTTCATGCCGCCGTAGTCGAAGTATTTGCAAAAAAGGGTGCCAAAGTGCGGTACACTACAATACAAAACTGGTCCAATAACGTTCTCAATCTTGTTACAAAGCGTTCTGTTGCCGAGGAAAACGCAACAATCGAATGGATTGATGGAAACATCGGTTCGGCACTAACAATGAAATATCCTTGCGTGATTCTGCGCGGTAAAGGAGCAAGAACGGATATCCTGAGCATTGCCTATTCCGGGAAAGGTCAGATTCAGGATGCTGGTGCAAAGGTTTTCCATCTTGCGCCAAATACCTCTTCAAAAATCGTTTCAAAAAGCCTTAGCAAGGATGGTGGAAGGTCCAGCTATCGCGGACTTGTAAAAATAGCAAAAGGCGCTAAAGGCGCAAAATGCAGTGTGAAATGCGATGCACTACTTCTTGATGAGAAATCCCGTTCGGACACTTATCCAACAATGGATATCGAGGAAAGAAGTGCAAGCGTTTCCCATGAAGCAAGCGTTGGAAAGATAAGTGCGGACAAGCTTTTCTACATCCAAAGCCGGGGGATAAAAGCAGATGATGCAATGACTGTGGTTGTGCTTGGTTTTGTTGAACCGTTTGTCAAAGAACTTCCTATGGAGTATGCAGTGGAATTAAACCGTCTTATACGAATGAGTATGGAAGGCGCAGTTGGTTGATTGAATGCATGGAACTGATTTGCTAAGTGAAGAAACCGTTATGCGCATTTCGCGCGGGCGTAACGAACCAAAATGGCTGCTGAACGAGCGCTTGCGGGCATTTCATATTTTCAGGAAGCTGCTTTCTGCAGAGAAAACAGAAATCGCGCAGAATTATTGTGTGCAGTTTGCTGGTTTAAGTGTTTCCGGTAATTTCGCTGCTAAGAAACCATCTGGAAAATTCGAAGGAGTTCATGCGGATTCGCTTTACGACATGCTTGAAAGCAAGGACTGGCAGGATGCGATTGCGCAAAACATGTTCAAAAACCGCATGGGTAATCCAATCCGAGGAATTGACGAGGCTTTTGTTGGCGCGTTTTTCACAGAATGTAATTTTTTCGGAACCGATTCCGAAGGCGCTGGAAGCGAGGATACCGGAAGCGAAGAAGGGGATGGCGCATTGGGGACAAAAACAAAATTTTCCGCGAGTCTTTCAAACAGTGGTGGCATTTCCCTTAATTTTTTCATAGTTTCAAACGGAACCGGGCTTGACTGCTCGATCGAATCCGCTTCACGTGCCGGCGGCGACAATTTTTTCGGAATAAACGAATTCTATGTTTTCGACGAGGCGGATGTTTTGTTCCGCTCTAAAGTCGATTGCAGAAATTCAGATCGTGGAAATACTGAAAACGCATCAAACTGTATCAATCCAACTCACCTCAATTTTTTTGCAGTGAATAAATCCGCCTCGGCAACTGTGCGTTCCTTGTATTTGTCAGCTGCCAATTCCAGAACCGAAGTAATGCTTTTCGGAGATGGAGCAGAAGCGGACATAAAAGAATCATTTGCAATTAGTAATGGGAATCACGAAGCCGCCAATATCTCCTCGTCCATTACCCATCTGGCTTCTAATACAAATTCTTCAGTAACAATCAACGGCGCACTTGATGGAAATGCGCATGCAACCGTTCGCGGAAAAATTTCAATTCCAAAAAACATTAAATCCGCTACATCGTTCCTTGAGGAGCGCGTCCTGCTGCTTTCAGAAGAAGCAAGTGCAGAGGCAATTCCTCTTCTTGAGATAGAATCAAATGACGTTGATGTTGGGCATTCCGCATCAGTTTCGGATATAACTGATGAACAGATGTTCTACGCCCGCTCGCGGGGGATGAATGAAGCGGGAATAAGGAAAATGATTTTGGAGGGGGTCGAGAAATTCCATGAATTTCTAGAGAATTAAAAATGATAATCTATAATCAGATAGCCGGCGAGAAGATGGCGCCATGGTTATGGTTTAAAAAGTTATTTATCCATATTTTATAACTTATGACTAAACATATATCTGTAGATCCATTGCGTGTATCTGATTTATCTCGAAGACTTTTTTTGCAAGGAAGTTTAGCCGCATTGGTTTCCGGAGCCGCGGTTTTATTTGATCTAGGGTGCAGTCCAGAAAAACCAATGCCTCGCCATATACGCCGACCGCATCTTCCCGAACCTAAAAAAGTTGCCGATCCATACCTGTTTCTGAAAGATGCCAAAGCATTATTCCCAGGTAGGGAATACGCGGTTTTAAGCAATCTAAGGGCATTTTCATTACTGGGCGACCGCTTTGTTTCAACTGAGCGCGGCAAGGAATTTTTAGCAGGGCGGGATTCACTCACAATACTATACCCCGGCTCAGGCTCCCATCTTTCTCCTTTGGAATTCGTTCTTCAAGTCGCAGAGGCATCTCCCACACACATTCCATGCGTTAAGTTAATCTATACCGAAATTGATGAAGGTGCTTTTAGCCACATAGATTCTGATCTTAAAAAGATCGTGGAGGCTACACCTAGTTTATCTGGTTTTTCTGTGGTTACTACTGATTACGAACCTGGAACTGAAAAAAGTATATCCTTCAGGTATACTACGCTATCTGGAAACGAAGTTGGAATAGAATTGCTATTCGCATTTAGACGAAGCGGCGGCATCGCGTTTTATCGGCAAGAGTATTTTGATGAAGCGGATATACTTGTTGCGCATGATACTACCTATAATGATCACGGGTATGAGGCCCCAAACCAGGCCCTACAGATGTTTGCAGATGGTTTTGCATCCGAGTCCGGGGCTAAAAAGCCAAGGGCTATTCTAATTGAATATGGCCATGATGATCAATACAGAAAAGTATTGTATACAGGCGTCGGCGGTTTAATCAGGGTCAACTCCCCGTATGGCTGTGGGGAAAATCATCCCTCCGGGATTCACAAGACAGAATTCGAACAAGCGGCAATTATTCTTGTTAATACTGATTTTCTCGGTGATCTTGCAGGTATTGATCCACATCTGGTTAAGGTTTATTTTGATTTGATTACATTCAAGCATACTGGGAATGTGGAGCGGGGCGTTCTGGAAGTTCCAGAAGGTCATCCACGTAAGGAAGATTATGAAAAGTTCAAGGTTGAAGTCAATGAAGGTGTCAGGCAATTGTTGTTTGCTTTGCCTAACCTCAATACGGAAAACCAAAATTTTCTATCCCATGTTCTTACAAGCATTATTGCCGGGTCCTTTAATTTTGGGATTTTGGATGACCCTCAATTGTTGCCTTATCTTCACATGATTGTTAAAAACAGGTTAAGTTCTGGTTGGTCGCAACCTGATCTATGGCAAGAGGTTCTCAAGTTTCGCGCCGGAAGCCAGTTGCCACAATCAATGCGGCCCGCCTGTCTTGGAATCTATATTTCAGAACTTTTTTTTTGTTACACCGTGGCATCAAAAGCCGGAGACTCAGAACTATTAGATAAATTAAGAGGGATCGTAGATGTGGATATCGCAAACATAAACGAACATCTTAAGGACATGGACAGGGATATCTCAAATTGTCAAGACACGCGTGTGGACATAGCATATGAACGGAACGGCCTGTTCCGTGTTAAATACGTTCCATTTTCAGAACGTAGTGCCCAGAACGATGGTTTCAAGTCTATTTTTGAATATGAGGTAGAGAAGATTATGACACTATTATATTTGGGAAGCAAACTTAATTGCAGCAATATCGCGGAAACAAGGCAATTCTTCAAAAGTGAGGCAGAGAAGCACAGGGCAGAAGTGCCTTCTGGCTCGGAAACTTACTGGGATGCGTTCCATAGGGCTGCGACATCGTAACTAATATGTATCTTGAGGCTCGTGTCGTGGTCAGTACCCAAAAGCTAGAACCAGAGGAGATGAGCGAGCTTTAAAAACCCTCCTTTCCATATTCAGAACCAGATAAATCGTACAGATGGACTACTCGAGTTTTAACTTAGTGGTTCTGAATGTCAGGAACGACGCTTCGTTCCTGAGCATGTTCATGAACGTTGCGACGTTCATGACATAGATTGAGCCGGATTATTAATTTGGCTCAGGATAAATTTATCTCAATCAAACCTAATCTAAGTCCTCTTTGGAGGGCGAGCCGGTAAACGGCGATTTGGTGAATCCTATGAAGAACATTAAAGATAACTCTCAGCTAGCTGGTTTAATCTCAGAGCTGAAAAAGGCAAACAAGGGGATATGGAAAAGGGCTGCGCATGAACTGTCCAGGCCAAGGAAAGAGAGAATAGAAGTAAATCTTAGCAAGCTTTCTCTTTATGCAGGCAATGGCGTAACACTGCTTGTTCCAGGCAAGGTGCTTGGAATGGGAACTGCAGTAAAAAGCCTATCTGTAGCGGCATTTTCATTCAGTTCGTCCGCAAGGAAACTCATTGAAGCAAGCGGTGGCAAGGCAATCTCCTTAAGCGATTTGCACAAGTCCAATCCGCAGGGAAAAGATGTAGTAATCATCGTCTAAAAATTGAGGTGTTCACATGCTCGTAATTGATGGAAACAAAAAGGTTTTTGGGCGAATGGCGACCCATGTTGCCAAAAAGCTCATTTTAGGAGAGGAAGTGCATGTAATTAATGCAGAAAGTATTCTGTTAACTGGTGATCCAGATAACATAACCGATAAATATCTCGCAAGGCGATGGCTTCAACATAAGGGAACACCGGAAAAATCTCCAGCATGGCCAAGAGTACCGTCAATGCTTGTAAGAAGGATGATTCGTGGAATGCTTCCAAGAAAAAAAGCCAGCGGGCTTGCAGCATACAAACGTCTTCGCGTTTATATCGGTAATCCAAAAAACCTGTCTTCAAATCTTGAGCTCAAGGAAGCAGTCTTTAAAGGAAAATGCAGGGCTCTTTCTATGAGAGAACTATGCCAGAGGTTGGGGTATTGATATTCAGATGGTGATATTGCATGACTGAACAAAAAACAGAAAACAAAACAGAAAATCACGAGGAAAAAAAGGTAGAACCCTCTCATAAAAGCGAGGAACACGTTCACGAAGAAAAACAGGTTCACAAAGAAGGTGAATCTCCAAGGGATGACAAGCCAAAGCAGGCAAAGCGTCCTGCGGCAAAGAAACCTGCAGTGGCAAAAGAAGCGCCTAAAGAAAGCAGCCAACCTGCAAAGGTATCTGCTTCAGCAGAACCCACAGTAATAACTGCAACATCCGAGAAACCTGTTGAAAAAGAAAAGAAAGCCCCTAAGAAAAGGGCAAAAAAGGGCGCAAACGCGATTGTGGCAAGGGGTAAAAGAAAAACTTCTGTTGCAAGAGCATCTATCAGAAAAGGTCGGGGTGTAGTCCGTATAAATGGCCAGAATGTAACCGCACTGAATAATAAATATGTTCGTTCGATTATTCTTGAGCCGCTTAAGTTTGCTGGTGCAGATGCGGCATCCGTGGACATCAGCGTAAATGTGAATGGCGGAGGAATGATGGGCCAGGCTCAGGCAGTCAGAACTGCAATTGCACATGCAATCGTTCAATATTTTGATAATCAGGATATCAAGTCGCGCATGGTTGCTTATGACCGAACCTTGCTAGTGGAAGATTCAAGGAGAGTAGAATCCAAGAAATATCTTGGAAGAAAAGCAAGGGCAAGGTTCCAGAAATCATATAGATAATTATAGAGGTGTATCGATGGAATTTTCAGTAAGGTGCTTTACATGCGGGTCGGTTATTGGCGATCTGTATGAAAAATATCTGGAAGGTTGCAAGGAAAAGAAACCGGCAGAAGTTCTTGATGCGCTTAGTGTTGAGCGCTTTTGCTGCAGAAGGATGTTTATATCTCATGTTGATGCGATAGGAACAATATCAAAATATTCAAGAAAATAAAATGTTAATGGGATCGTGAGGCAACCTGGCAACCTGCAAGCTTGGGGTGTTTGTTATCTGAGTTCAAGAGAGCCCTTTTGACAGATGTTTTAAAAGGACAAAAGTGCTTCACCCCCAAAGTCCTGAGGAAACACGCGTACAAAACGCAAAACTCAAGGCTGGGGACAGAACATATCTCGGCGATCCCAATTTATTATACTAAAATATACTAAGATATAGGGAACATTGGTGTACACACAACAGAAGTGATTTGCATGACTGATGAAAAAACAAAAGCAAGTTTGCTTGTAAAACAGGAAATGTATCTTGAGGCAGGTATCCATATCGGAACCAAGATTCGAACGTACGATATGAAGGAGTTTGTTTTCAAAAGAAGAGACGATGGTC
>DUGF01000001.1 GCA_013331535.1 Microcaldota archaeon
GAACTTGAACCGCATCTTGGAAAACCATTATGCGACGTGCCAGATCCAACTGGAAAAAGCAAAAGCTTTGGTGACCATTTCCTTGACGAAGTGCGGGAACTGATGAAATTGTTCGGAGTGGAAGCAGAAGTTGTTCGGATAAACGAATGGTACCAGTCAGGTAAAATTGACAGACATATTGAATTCTTCCTTGAAAACGAAGCCCATGCAAAGGAGATTGTGGGGCGCACTTCAGGCAAGCAGCAGCCAAAGGATTGGAGCCCGATAATGCCTGTATGTGAACAATGNNGGATTCAAAGGGCAGAACAAGATAAGCGATCATAGGTGCAAACTATTATGGAGGCTGCACTGGCCAATGTGGCACGACATAATAAACACATGTGCAGAAGGCGCGGGGGTAGACCATTTCACAAAAGGCGGAAGCCATGATACGCTTTCAGCAGTTTTTAAGGAAATGTTCAAAAAACCAGAGCCAATTGGCTACAAATATGGTTTCATATTGTTCCGGGGAAAGAAATATTCCAAATCAAAAGGAATAGGAATGGGTGTGGGCGACATTGTGAAACTGCTCCCGCCAGAAGTAGTCAAATACATTCTTCTTAAGCCGGATTTACAGGAAAATATTGATATTGATCCAACAAGCAACAATCTTCTAAAGGCATTGGAGGATTTTCAGGGTGCTGCGGGAATCGCTGCAAGTGGAAACGATCCGGAAACAATTCCTAGATCCGAACAAAAAAGAATGCAGGCATTCGAACTAGCAAATAATGGGGAGAGTATATGTTGGAAGGCACCATTCCTTGATGTATTACTTTATTACCAGATTTACGGGAACTGGGTAGAAGTTGGAAAACTTCTTGAAGACGCTGAGGGGGTAAAATACCTAAGCAAATACGTTGAGGAATGGATAGCGCGAGAGTTTATTCCTGAGGATTATCGATTCAAATACCAGCCAAAGAAAGCAGAGGGAACTGCCGCATATCTTTTCCGGAAGCTGGAACCAGAGATGGACGCGCTCGCGATTCACAATGCGGTTTTTGAACATGCAAAGGCAGATGGCATTGAGCCAAAAGAACTGTTCAAACAGGTTTATCTCACACTTATTGGAAAAGAGAAAGGACCAAGAATTGGAAAACTAGTTTATGCTCTGGGAGTGGACAGAGTAAAGAAAGACGTAATGTAGAACGTCTGAATGTGTTCGACAGATGTGTTCAACATGACCGAAATAATTTCCGCAGATGATGAAACCGCATTCCAGAAAACAAAGGATGCGATCTCAATCGGAAAAATCGTAATTTATCCAACAGATACGGTTTATGGAATAGGATGCAATGCGCTTAATGCCGAATCCGTGGAGCAGATTAAAAAAATAAAAGGCCGTGATGGAAACAAAGCGATGTCGGTTATCCTTGGGACTTTGAGCCTAATCCGAGAATACTGCGAAGTTTCGGAAAAGCAAGCGGCGATCCTGGCAACTTATCTTCCCGGACCGTTTACATTCATTTTACGGCTCAAAAAAGGAAAGGAAAAAATACTGGGATATATTGCTGGAGCAGATGGAGGAATAGGAATCCGCGTTCCCGAGCACCAGATGATGAGAAGAATAAGCACTGGGCTGGGAATTCCGATAATAACCACGAGCGCAAACCCGAGCGGAGAGAAGGATGCGATCGAATTTGGAAAAATAAATAGAAATATTGTTTCCGCATGCGACCTTGCGATTGACGGCGGAAAGACGAAATATGCGGCTCCTTCAACAGTGGTGGATTTGACTGATGGTAATGGCGCAATGAAGGTTTTGAGAAAGGGCGCGGGACGGATTTAAACATCTTCAAAAATCCATTTTTTTATCTCGTCGCTGAAATAAAGCCTACCAATCTGTACAAGCTGTTCGACCAAATCTCGGGCATCAATCTTTTTTATAGAACCTCGTTCCAATCCAAGCTTTACAATGGTAGCAGTTCCAATAAAATTAATCCCTTCTTTTTGCGCAACTGAACGGGCTTTCTTGTCATCTATAATTGCAAGCGCATGGTTCTTTTTTGCAAACTCAATAACTGATGCCTCTCCAATGTGAATAGCGTGACTAAGTGCCAAATCGCTGCTGCTTTGAGCTACTTTAATTTTTGTATTGGAAAAATCACGAAGTACGGGAAGCTTACTGAGCCTAAGTTCGTTCAAAACCTGTTCGGTTATAACTATCTCGTGATTCCCAAGAATTTTCACCAGCAGATCGATTTTGTTTGTTCGAATAAACGCAGATATACCCAAGGTATCCATGACAATGATCATTGCAAAAGCCTTTTTGCAGTTTCAAGTTCTTTTTCCGCCTCTTTTTTGGACGATGGCTCAAACTTTGGCTGCACACCCCTCAAATACAGGATACTAAGCATCTCATCATAAGGCACTCCGGCAATTGCAGCTGCCCTTCCCAGAGAAACCTTTTCACGCTTATATAGCTCAACCGCTAGGTCAATGTTGCTTATTTTCTGCATTTCTATGTACTGACGCACGGCCTCGCGTATAAGTTCGCTAAGATTCCCATATATTCCGGCATCTACAAGCATTTCTGCTTTTTCACGCACCATTCCAGGCAAATGGATATAAGTAGTGTCTTTCATATCAATCACTAATGATTTATTAGTGAAAAGGTTTAAAAGTATATGTGCACGTATTGTTTGAGTTGTTTATTTTGTATTATCCCGATTCAAGAAAAAAAGTTCCAGAGAACAAGTTCTCTAGCTCTCCAGAAGCTAACGCTTCTGAAGATGGATCGATCTATCCCGAACCAAATCGGAAAAACTTATTTGGTTCGGTATATCCCCTTAATGGCGTCTTTCTCAACGCGCACGCATAGCCAACGTCCTGCAGATATGTAGAGATTACATTCTCACGCGCAGCGTCATCCATTTCCAGAAAATGTCCATCCCCTTTTCCGTTCATGTATGGACAACGAAACATCGTGCCATCGTAATCAATCGTAACTGCCGCGCCCGCGCCAACCATACACTGGCCTCGCTCGTCAGCAGTGGAATGCTCCAGGTTGAAAGATGAATTTTCCCGTGCGAGCGCCTTTAGAGTATGATATTTCTCGGAATTCGGATCAAGATGAAATTCCGTATTGCAGATGAAAAATATTCCGTTCGCTTCCGCGGCTTCTTTCAATGCGCGTAATTTTGCGCCACCATCTTTCAAATCGGATTCACTAACAACATAATTCATGCCGATACGGGTTGTGTCTTCAATCAAACGCGGCATACTTACTCCGAAGGTATGATACGCTTCAATCAATGTCCGCAAATTATGTGCGATTTCCGCCTCGTTTTGTAATGGCGGGGTGGATTCGGAGTATTGCCTTCCTTGAAAAAACTCGGCATCGAGAAACTGATTTCCGAACAAGCTAATCATTACATTTGTTCCGCACTCCGCAAGTATTCTGCATGTTTCGCTGTCAAGATTCTGGCCAGCAGTGAAAACATAGGAACGGATTCCAAAACTTGACGCAAACATTATTTTATCCAAAGTCATTTGTTTCAATCTTGGATGAAATGGATCGCCCCTCCCATTTATTGTCAGGACACCGGTACCATGAAGTTTAGCGAAATAGCTGATAATTTCTATTACGTTCTCTTGACGCATGCGCCTTCCGCCATGGAATTCCTGGGTAACGCAACCAAGACATGCCTGCCTGGTTGTTCCATCCTGCAACTTTACTTGTTCCTTCCGCTTCTCGCAGATATTTGCATCCGGTAGATTCAGCACATGAACCAGTGGAAGCCGAGCCACTGGGGACTTTTGAATTCGTTCCATAATAACTCTGTTTATTTCCAGCATTTTTGCCATAAGTATCACCACCAATTGATAAATTACCACAGTTAGAGTATATAAAATAAATTAGTAAAAAATTATACAAAACCGATAGAATTATATAAAAACATGGTGATAGTAAAACGATGAAAACAGAACTGGACGTAAAGGACAAGAGGATACTTCACGAAATAGATCTTAATGCGCGGGCTTCAAACGCAGAAATCGCCAAACGAACCGGTGTATCCAAACAAGTTGCCGGGCTTCGGATAAAAAAGCTTCTTGGAAGCAAAACAATACTGGGTTTCTTTGCAGTCATAGATAATGCCAAGCTCGGATTTACTATACACAAGAGCTTTGTTCGTCTCCAGAATATAGATGGTAACACCGAACAGCGGATGCTGGAATTCCTGAAAAACCATCCTGCGATTGTATGGATTGCAAGCTGCGACGGCAGGTATGATCTTGCATTCGGAACACTGGCAACGAATATGGCGGAATTGGACCGCACGCTAAGCGAGATAGATGCGCTATTCGGAGAGAACGTATCGGAGCGCCATATAGCAACTATCCTGCATGGAGAATATTTTGATAGAGAATATCTTTTGGAGAATCTGAAAAAGGAAGCCATAAGTAAAGAAAGCGCAAAGGCAGCATTTGGAGCAATTCCCGAGCCTGCACCTCTTGATGAAACAGACTGGAAAATCCTTCTTGAACTCGGAAAAAACGCGCGTGCTACGCTGGTTGAAATTGCGAAAACAATCGAAGTAAGCCCTGACACGGTTGCAGTCCGGATAAAAAATATTGAAAAACAGGGAGTGATAAAAAGATATAATTTTGTTCCGAACGAATCAATTTACCCGTATCTTCATTATAAGGTTCTTGTCGGATTAAAAAATTCAGGTGAAGAAAGGGAACGCGCGCTCATAGGATTTTGCAAAACCCACCCGAATATTGTTTATATAGTGAAAGCGCTCGGACCCTGGGATTTTGAAATAGACATTGAAATAGAAAGCCCTGAACAATTACGAAAAGTGATGATGGAACTGAAAACAAAATTCTCTGACATCATAAAGGATTATTCCTCTCTCAGCATTTACCAGGTGCACAAATACAATTTCTGCCCCGGAATGCCTAATAAACGATAGTATAATGGCAATATTTGCTGTTTTTCGCTATTGTAATCGCAATATTTAGACAATCTTCGCTATTATGATAGCAACATGTAAGAGAAAAACCCTATAGCAACCTTTAAAATCCTTAGATTTGATGAGAAAGCGGCGATAACATGGTTGAACTGAAACGCACTATAAGATGTTCCAACTGCAACAGCGAGGCAAATTTCCAATTATCCTCTGATATGAGCATGAGCGAATTGCAGATTCAGGGAAGATGCCAAAAATGCGGCAATTCCATGCAGGTTACGTTTAGTATAATTGAGTCCGGAACAAGCAGCACTTCTGGACAACAATCTTCTTCATCAGACAGCGCATTTCAGGAATCCGGACTTGCAGGAATAGATGATACTATGTTCACTCCAGATATAACAAGCGATGCGATAAAGGATTTGATTGACGGGTAAAACACGAGACAGCGAACGTACGAATTCAATATAACAAACGTGCGGAACAAAAATAAAAGGAAGAAAAACGCGCGTCAAAACAGCGAAAATAAATCCCGAATAGAATCAATCACCGCATCTGGTTTCTCATTTTGCCTTAGCTTATTCAAATCTTCTTTTTTCGTAATTCCGCTTAGAACAAGAACCGAACGAACTCCTGCTTTCTTTGCAACTGCAATGTCACTATCAAGCCTGTCCCCGACCATGACTACTTCGTCCTTACCCACGCCCAGCTCTTTCAAAATCATATCAAGCACGTATGTATTTGGTTTTCCAATAACTATTTTTGGTTTCCTTCCGCTTGCGAAAGAAAGAAATTCAACAAGAGCGCCTGCACCGGGAAGCAAACCATCCTCAACCGGAAAAGTCGCGTCGATATTAGTGGCAATGAAATCCGCACCGCGGATTATCGCACGGAATCCATTTGACATTTTTTCATAGGTCATCTTGGAATCCAGGCCAATCACAACAATGTCTGCTTTTTTCGCATCAACCACGGAAATGCCAGCGTCAATCAGCTCCTCGCCAACGCCATCTCCGCCGATATAAAATACATTCAATTTTGATTTCGGATAATTGGCACAGATATATTTTGCAACAGCATAGGATGTCGGGAACATCTCCTTTTCATCTGCATCAATTCCCAGGATCTTCATTTTCTCAACCCTGCCTTTTCTTGAGCGCGTGCATGCATTGGTTAGATAGGCTATTTTTATCCCGCGTTTCTTTAGCTCGACGATTACCTTGTCCGCACCCGCAATAAGCGTCCTGCCGCGATAGATGACGCCATCCATGTCAAGGATGACGGCTTTGATTTTTACGGAATCTCTGGATTTGAACCTGCTTGGGATCATGTTTAAAATCATGAGCGGATAAAATATAAATCATGACACTTCACGTTGCGTGCTTGTTTTCAGGCGGAAAGGATTCTTGTTATGCCGCAGGCTGGGCACTGTCACAAGGCTGGACGGTTACGCTGGTTACGATGAATCCTGAACCGTATTCAATGATGTTTCATCATCCGAACGTGCAGTGGACGAAATTACAGGCAGAGACAATGGGAGTTAAACAGATGACGGTGAGCACAAAACACGAGACCGAGTTGAACGACCTTGAGAACGCGCTACGGAAACTAAAAATTGAAGGCATTGTTACCGGCGCGGTTGCAAGCGTTTACCAGAAAGACCGCATTGAGGCAATTGGCAAAAGGCTCGGGGTTTCGGTTCACTCCCCGTTATGGCATTCGGACGAGAAAAAATTGAACGAACTGCTTGATACGATGGAAATTTACGTTATCGCAGTAGCGGCAGAAGGATTAGGAAAGGAGTTTTTAGGAAAGCCGCTACGAAAACTTGTTGACGCAAAGGTAAAAAACATTCACCCATTCCTCGAAGGCGGAGAAGGCGAAACGTTCGTAACAAATGCACCGTTCTTCAAAAAAAGGATTGAAATCAACGGATGGAAGATAAGCTGGGATGGCGTGAGAGGCGTGGCGGAGATTGAGGATGCGGGAATAGTTAAAAAGTAACTCGGTTTATATTCTGAAAAATTCGTTGAACTTCGCAACAACCCGTTTTCTGAATTTGTACGTATTCGCAAATTCGGCATAGGCAAGCCAGCCCTCCAAACTTAGCACGGCTTCGGCTCTGCTCATTTCCCATTTATCGTACTTCTCCCTGAATTTCTCCAAGCGTTTCCATATCCTCCTTGCATTGCTTTTCTTCAGTAGTCTATATTTTGAGAAGATTCTGAAACCAAGAAACGTTATGCCGTGCTTCAAAGGGATTATTCCCGACTTTTCAGGGTGAAGCTTGATCTTCAAATTCTCATTCAGAAATAGGTCTATCTCCTGTTTCCATTTTTCTAGTACTCTTTTATCTTTGTGAAGGATTACAAAATCATCAACGTAACGGAGATAATACTCGGTTTTCAGCGTATATTTCACAAAATAATCAAGTTCATTGAGATAAAGATTAGCGAAGAACTGTGAGGTTAAGTTCCCTAATGGCATTCCCTTTCCAGGAATTTCAGTTTTATGATTCTTCAAAATCGTTTCAATTAGCCACATTACCTTTTCGTCTTTGATTTTTCTTCGTATCAATTTCAGCAATATTTCATGATCAACGGTATCAAAATAATGTCGGATATCTGCTTTCAGTACATACCCAAAAATCCGTTCGCCCCCCCCCCCGTTTTCNNAAAATCCGTTCGCCCCCCCCCGTTTTGACCTTGGAAGGGGCGAAGGCAACTTTTTTCAAGAACTTCTCGAATCTTTTTATTGCTGGATGCGTTCCTTTGCCTTTTCTATTGGCAAAAGAATCAAAAATGAAACCATCGCCCAGAATGGGCGAGATAACGTTGCATAAAGCGTGATGGATAACCCTGTCTCTGAAATCCGAGGCACTAATTTTCCTAGTCTTTGGGTCTTTGACGATAAACGTTTTGATCGATCTTGGTTGGTATGTGAATGTTTGAAGCTCGAATTGTAAATCGGAAAGGTTCTGTTTCAGGTCTGCTTCAAATTCTATGACGTAATCCTTCAACGTCTTTCTTTTTCTTGCTGTTGTAAAAGCAAGCTCAAGATTTTCATAGGAAGTGAGTTGCTCGTACAAATCGTTATAGCGTCGCATACAATATGAAGAAGATGAGAAATAGAGATAAATCCAGTGCACAGGATAACCGTGCACTATCTTTTTTATTCCGCTGAATAAAAAATCCCAAGCATTGTAGGTTAAAGTCATTTCCGAATCACTGGACCAGTTGTCGTTGGCATTGACGTTCCGCCTGTTGTCGTTGTTGAAGTTGTTGTTGCCACGGCCAAGAGGACCGCCCAATGTAACCCGCTTACTTAGAATAGTACATACGTACCTCACCGCAGTTTCAGGTTTCGCAAAAGAACGAACTACTAACTGTCACTGCTGAATTTCATAGCCGATAATCAGACGATTATTGGCGCTATAAGCGAGTGTGTGGCCCTAACCTACAAGCCATGAACTATTCGTTCATGATTGGTCAACAAGTTGACCAAAGCTAGGGATGTTAATTAGAAATAGAAAATTAAAAAATGGAAGAGATTACGCTTTTGGCT
>DUGF01000077.1 GCA_013331535.1 Microcaldota archaeon
AATGAAATTATAAAACAAAAAAATCAACCTGAAAATAAAATAGAGAAGAGAAATGTTCTACTTCTGTATATAGGCGTAGCTGCAATGCTTGCTCTTATAATCGGCGTACTAAGCGAAGGTGGCTCACTTTTCCAAAAGATCCTGTTTGTAAGTGCCACGCCCGTTCTTGGTGTGCTCGCTTACGTAAACAAACAAAAAATGCTTCTGAGCATGCAAACCATCTTAACTATATCTGCTTTGCTGGCATTTTTCAGTGATATACCTGATCAAATCAGATACCTTCTTTTGGTCGGCATTGCGGTGTTATCCGTTGGTTATCTTTTTAGAAGCGGATATTACAAGAAAGACCCATGGGGGGTGATTGGTAGTGCAGGTCTGTTGTTGATTGCAGCTGGCTATGTTACCAATGCAACTCTTTATCCACTATTGTTCAATTCACTACTCGGCTTTGGAGGCTTGTTGTTTGCAATATATTCTGGAATTGAATTTTGGCATTATAAAGTCAGGATTGCATCATTATGGTTTATACTGAATGTAATTTTTGCCATTAAACCACTTTGGATAGTAACACAGCTGATGATTTCATGAGAATAAAAGGACGCGCAATCTCTCGCGGAGACGGAAACGATTCGGTAAGCGGTCCAGTTCTTCTCAGTCGCGATCCGATTTCATTCCTAGGCGGCATTGACCCGAAAACAGGAATTGTCATTGAGAAAGGCCATCCCATTGAAGGAAAATGCGTTGCCGGAACGGTTCTTGTTTTTCCGCACGGAAAGGGTTCAACTGTTGGCTCGTATGTCATGCTCCAGCTCAAAAAGAACGGAGTTGCGCCAGCGGCAATTATCAATATCGAGGCAGAGCCAATAATCGCAGTGGGTGCAATAATCTCGAAAATTCCGATGGTTGATAAATTGGAGAAAAATCCGTTTGAGGTTTTGAAGGACGGAAAGGAAATAACTGTTGATGCAGATAAAGGAGTTATATCACTATGACCACATACCAAAAAGGTTCCCGTGCTGAGCGTGAACTCATCGAATATTTTTCATCAAACGGATTTTCAGTCATAAGAGCCGCAGGCAGTGGTGTTTCGTCCCTTTCCCCGGACCTTCTCCTTTTCCGCCGAGGTTTGCAATATGCAATAGAAGCAAAGGCATGGGAAAAAGGCAACCTCAATATTCCTCGCGACCAGTTTCTTGGGCTTAAGGCATGGGAGGAAAATACCGGCATTACTGCCCTTGTAGGCTGGAGACGCAACAGGGAGCCGTGGTATTTTATCCCGCTTTCATTGTTTGAGGAAAATCCGAAATCGTTTGCAATTAACTGGAAAACGGCGCAGGAAATGGGAAAGAAGGTTGAGGAGTTATTGGGCTGATTGTGTTTCATTGTTGTAGAAAAGAAACAAAAACGAGGGTTTAAAAGGTTTTACCTCGCAATAATATTATGGTTGCTTTACAGTTAGCTCGACCCATCGATGATGCAATTAGGACTAGTGCAACTAGGGGTAGAGACAGATTTGGGCCTCAACCCTTAGCCGATTCACGGCACCTTGGTGAGCGCGAGGCAATGACAAGGATTTTCATACCTGTGCAGGCATTTGCAAGATATTTAGATGGACAACCTGCAAAGTATGTTACTTCATCCGAAGTTTTGAGTGCAATGGAATTGGCCACATTTGTAAATTCGTTTTGTCCGACTAATATTTTGCCGTTGATAAATTATTTACGTATTATCAAGGATTATCCAGAACAATTAGATGTTCGTATTAGAAGTGCTGCAAAAAAGGCATTTGATAGTATGGGTGCAATACTCATAATACAAGAAACCAGTTCTAATCTATACGCATTATCTCCTTAATCATCTCAACCCTATAATTCTGTATTGGCTTCCAATATTGAATAGGATGCGTACCATACTTTTTGAACAGTACTTCCCCCGCATAAGCAATCATTGCTCCGTTATCCCGATTAAATTCGTCTGGAGCAACTCCGAATTTAACTCCGTCTTCTTTGCACATTAAACGCAGCATTTCCTGCAATTTTCGGTTCTGGGCAACCCCTCCACAAACAATCAATTTTTTCTTTTTCGTAAGGAATAGCGCACGTTCTGTTGCTTCACAGAGCATTGCAAATGAAGTTTCAAACAATGAGTGGGCGATGTCTTCCTTTTTTGCACCTTCGCGCACCAATTTTTCCGCTTGCGTTAAGAGCCCTGAAAATACAAGATTCATTCCTTTTACAGTATAGGGTAATTCAACATAGGTTCCGCCTTCTGCGAGCTTGGCAAGAACTGCGCCATGCGCATATTCCAATCCAATCGTGCGTCCGAACGTATCAAAAAGGTTTCCTATGCCGATATCCAGTGTTTCTCCAAGAACATGTAATCTTATGCCCGGTTTATTCTCGCGTTTTTCGTGCGGTTCTTCAATCAAAATTTGTGTATTCCCGCCGCTTACATATAGCACGAGAGGGTTTTTCAGTCCGGTAAGATGCTCGCTTATTTTCACGTGTGCGTACGCATGATTTACCCCAATAACCTTTTTTCCGTATTTTGCCGCAAGATATTTCGCTCCAATTATCCCAACGCGAAGAGGTGCGCCTATTCCTGGACCTTGGGCAAATGATATGAGGTCTATATCGTCGATACCTACCCGGGCTTTACTTAGACTTTCTTCCAGCACATTAACAAAAACCTCGGAATGGTGATCCGCCGCCTTTCTTGGATATATTCCTTCTCCTATGGGCTTGTAAGTATCCATTGCATTCGAAAGCACCTTTCCGTTTTCCACTACCCCTATTCCAAGCGTATGTGCGGTGCTTTCTATTCCCAGCGTTATCATCCAATCGACCTTCGTGTAAGTACGTATGCATCTGTTAAACCAATCTTAACATCCCCTGCACTACCATAATGATAATCGATGTCGCATTAAACAGTGCATGCATGATTATTACTGGCAATATGCTTTTTGAATGTTTATACATCATTGCAAGAGCCAGTCCAAGCACAAACGCTCCTATAATCTCAAAATAAGAGCCATACATAAGATGTGATGCCGCAAACACAATTGACGAGGCCATAATTCCGAATTTAGTAGTCAAAAATCCTCTAAAGAACAATTCTTCGCTTATTGGAGCAAAAACAAATGAGAAAATGATAATATACAGAGGCAAATCCTGAAGTTTTCCAGAGATTTTTGATGCGTCTGTTGTTCCGAATTGTTGTGCGACAAGTGACATTAGCATCCCAACTACAAGAAGCACAACAAATCCTGCAATTCCATATGCTATTTTTTCTTTCCATTTGCCGTCTAATCCAAGCTTTTGTTTAGTTGTTTTCCAGTTTTTTTCCCAGACAAAATAAGCTGCGATAAAAAATAAGGTCGTATGCATGAATATTATCGGAATTGCAGGAATCCCAAAAATCAAAGTAATTGCTAAAGAAACAATGGAAAAAAGAATCAGTGCAGCGAATAGGGTTTTCATCAGATTTTCCTTTTCATGCCCGTCTTTTATTTCTTTTCAAAATAGCCGCATTTTCCACAGGAACGCCTGTTATTGTGCTCTGCCAGCCTTACACCAGAACCGCATTTCGGGCAGTTTTTTCCTGGTTTGTATGGTTTTGTTTTCTTTACTTTTTTCTCTTTTTTTGGAGCGGGTTTTTGTTCAGCCATCATAATCACCATATTTTAGTCTAATTCTTAGTCGAATCATGTGTTTCATTATTTCTTCTTAGCCGGCGCGGCAGTTTTCTTTACCTTCTTCTTTTTCTCTTTTTTCTGTGCAAGTCCTTCGCGTACCAGCACGAAATCTGGCTCATTCTTTTTCAGTGTTTCTGCACTTTCATATGAGTGCATGAGAACTGCGACCTCCTGCTTCCCGAATTCGTTTTTTATCTTTCTTATAATGCACAATTCCGGGTTTGCTCCAACCTTTCCTGCGAGTTCGGTTTTTATTTCCGCCTTTTTGGGTGTTGGTCCCACAAATGAAACGTCCGCCTTTATCTCCTTTCTTTCGTATAACTTGTTTTCAGTAGTATCTGTAATTTCGACTTTCATAACTGCACCTCATCCCTTTATTCTTTCAACCTTCTTTCTTCCCATTGCCTCTAAAATTTCTGCTTCCTTTCCTGCAGCAGCATCTTTTAGAAGTTCGTCTGGAATCTCCAAGTCATACATTTCGTATGTCTGCTGATCCATGACCTTTGCGGTTTTTCCTTCTATAGACATTATCTGAATATTTTTCCTTCCAATTACCGGAACTACAACGTCTGCATCACCAGGAGTTAGCATAACCTTTTTTTGATTTTCGAATATTCCAATACCAGTTATTCTCATTTTAGCCGCACCATGCTTTCCTGGCTTGGAGCTTTCAATCTCTACTACTCTGCATGGAATGTCATCTATTATGAGATATCTTCCTTCTCTTAATTCCTTTGCGACCATATATGTTGTTTCCATGAATACACCTGGATTCAAATAGAACTGAGGATTTTAATTAGGATGTGAGGGTTTAAAAATGTTGGAGAGACGGTTATCCCCATGTTTCTGATCGATTCTCACTGCCATTTAGAATCAATCAAGGGTTTTGCGCCTTCCGATAACGTTCTTCCAATTACGTGTGGTTATTCTCACACATCTAATCTGAAGAATATTGAAATTGCGCGGAAGTTTAATGTTCCATTTTGCTTAGGTATAGCACCTCAAACCGCAATAAAACAAGGAACTACGCAGCTCGAGGAATGGTGCGGGACAATTCTTAAAAAAAAACCAAACGCGATCGGAGAGATTGGATTAGATTATCATTGGGCAGAGAACGACGCGCATATTACAAGCGAGCGGGTTGTTTTTGACAGAATGATCTCTCTTGCTGAAGAAATGGATTTACCAGTAGTTATTCATTCTCGCAAGGCAGAAAATGATGCACTTGTAGAATTGAAAAAAAGAAAATTTGAAAACGGGATAATGATGCATTTCTTTTCCGGAACCGTAAAAGATGCGGAACTTGCTCTTTCTATGGGAGCCATATTATCAATAATCTGTTTACATTCAAAATCTCGCAAGGACGTGATTAAGCTTGCGCCACTGGAATCACTCGTTATAGAAACAGACGCACCTTATGTTGGAAGAAAACCAGAAGACGTAATAGAAGCTGCGAAATATGTCGCCGAAGTCAAAGGTTTGGATGTTGAAGTTGTTGCAAGCCAGACTGCAAAGAATGCTGCCAAGTTTTTTAAGATAAAGCTATGAAATATATTTGGTTGTTATGGGCATTTTTGACAAGATTTTTAAAAAGGAAAAGCCAGATATCGCAATTCTCGTTGATGGTCCAAACATTATCCGGAAATCATTTGGCATAGATCTTAACGAAGTAAAGCGAGAGGTTTCCAAATACGGGAATATCCGTGTTGCCAGGGTTTATCTCGACCAGTATGCGTCAGATAAATTAATCGAGGCAATGGTTAATCAGGGGTTTGAGACGAAAACCACTACTGGTGATGTGGATGTCACCATGGCAATTGAAGGGATGGAATACGTTCTTGACCCAAATATAGATATTCTTGCCTTTATGACGCGGGATACGGATTATCTTCCGGTTTTGGTAAAAGCAAAGGCACGCGGCAAGAAAACAATGATAATTGCTACTGATTTTGGTTTTAGCGCAGCGCTTAGGAATTCCGCAGATACTGTTCTTCTTGTTAAAGGAAGAGGAGTTGTCGAAAAATCCGAGAATCAATCCGAGGTGTCAAAATTTCTGTAATTTTTGATAAGAATATGTGCCGTCGTTGCGGCAATTGTTGCACCAGATTCGGAGTTTGCGTCACCCCCTTCGACATCGTGCGAATAGCAGGCGAAACCGGTTTGAAACCTGAGGATTTTCTGGATATTGTTCCTGATTTTGAGAATCGCGAACGCACAGAACCTGCAATTCTAATTGATGGCGCAAAATATCTTCTTGTTCTCAAGCGGAAACGCAACGAGATTTGTATTTTTTATTCCGAAACTCGCAATGGTTGTTCTATCTACGCGTCAAGACCCATGCTCTGCAGAACTTATCCCTTTTTCGTGCGGAACAAAAAACTCGTAAATGTGCAATCCCGTGCGTGTATTGAATGTTGGCAGCCTTGTAGTCCAGAGAAAGAACGATATATTCTGGATTTCAAACAATACGAGCAGAACATTTCCAAATATAAAAAAATAGCAGAACAATGGAATATGAAAGGCGGAGGGAGTTTTAAGGAGTTTTTGAGGTTTATTTCAAAGAGTAAATAATCTTTTGTGGATTAAATATTCCATAAAGAATAATTCTTTCAACACCATTTATAAATGTGAAATGAGTTAGTCAATTGGTGGTATAATGTCTTCTAAAAACTATTTATTTACGTCAGAATCAGTAACAGAAGGTCACCCAGATAAGATATGTGATCAAATATCTGATTCAGTTCTCGATGAACTTATAAAACAGGATCCAAAATCAAGAGTCGCTGTTGAAACTGCAGTTACTACTGGTTTGGCAGTTGTAATGGGAGAAGTAACTACAAAAGGATATGTGGAAATCCAGCAGATTGCAAGAGACGTAATACGAGATATAGGTTATACTTCCCCGGAATATCAATTTGATTATCAATCGTGCGGTGTACTTGTTTCAATTCACGCCCAATCCCCGGATATTGCACAAGGTGTGAATGACGTACAACACGAGCAGGGTGCGGGTGATCAGGGTATCATGTTCGGCTATGCCAATAATGAAACTCCGGAATTTATGCCATTGCCGATTATGCTGGCACACAAACTGGCGCATAAGCTTTCCGAAGTAAGAAAGAACAAAATCCTGCCTTATCTCAGACCGGATGGAAAAACACAGGTAACTGTTGAATATGTCGACCATAAGGCAGTTCGGGTTCATACAGTTGTTATTGCTGCGCAGCACGATCCAAACATTTCTCAGGAAAAAATCAAAGAGGATATTCTACAGTGTGTCATAAAACCCGTTTGCGGCAATCTTTTGGACGATAAAACATTTATTCATGTTAATGGAACTGGAAAATTCGTTATTGGTGGACCCGCAGGAGATACTGGCGTAACTGGCAGAAAAATTATTGTCGATACCTATGGCGGCCACGGCTCACACGGTGGTGGAGCATTCTCCGGCAAAGATCCGTCGAAAGTCGATCGGTCAGCCAGTTACGCGGCGCGCTATATTGCTAAAAATATTGTCGCTAGTGGTATTGCCGACAAGTGTGAAGTTCAGCTGGCGTACGTTATTGGCGTGGCGGAACCAATCAGTATTTTAGTCGATACCTTTGGGACCGGAAAAATCAGTAATGAGAAGATTGTAAAATTGATTCGCAAATATTTTCCGGTGACCCCTGGCGATATCATTGGTCAGCTAAAATTACTGCGCCCGATTTATAAAAAGACTGCCGCCTACGGACATTTTGGACGAACCGAACCAGAGTTTACCTGGGAAAAGACTGATCGGGC
>DUGF01000039.1 GCA_013331535.1 Microcaldota archaeon
ATATTGAAACAGCTCTTTGCGGGGGATGCGGCCCTTATCACACAGATAGATGATCCTACTGCTCAGGCAGACTGTTCAAGTGTACCACAGTAAAATGGTGGATGACAAATGAACCAAATCTCTTTTCTTTTTTCCTTTTCTTTTATTTTACTTCTTTTGGTTAGTGCAACCTTTGCAGGGCAAAATGCCGCGGAAAACATCCAAAAGGCATTGGGCGGAATGTGCTCTGTGGTTCAGAGCTCGCTTGCGATTGGAATGCTTATGCTTGTAGTAATCGCAGCATTGGTTTATGCAGTCGGACAGGTATTAGGTGCTGAAACAAGGGCACGCGCAGCAGTATGGGCAACCGCGATGTTCATTGGTGCGATTATAGGCGCACTTATCTATATTCTGATGCCGGTAATTATCTCCCAGCTTATGACAGGCGAAGGAAACAGCGAATGGGTCCAGAAATGCTGCAGGGTAGACCCTGAGCCTGATTGTTTGGGATTGNNTTTTGCGTTTAGAGTCGCGAGTCTGAAGTTTTGGATATGCTTTTGTTCCGCGCGAGCGAAGCGATGCGCAGTGTAGCCTGTTCCGCACGAGTGACGCTCCACGACGCGGATTATTTCCCAATTCTTATTCTTTCAAATCCCAATTTATCAAAAACAGAATCAGAGCTTATTATCTTATCATTTCCGCAAAAGGCGGCATGAAATGAATCCAAAGGACTTAAACCGTGATCTTTCATGAAATGTGCTGCAGCAATAGCAGTTTGTCTGTCCATATCCCTGACTTCAGCAATATTGAAAAGAGCAACAGTTATATCCAGCGGATCAAGATTATACTCTTTACAGATAAGAAAAATCTCAACAACGGTTGCTCCACTTGTCCATAATTCATTTTTGTAACGGTTATTGATGGCAATTGCAGATTGCTTTAGCCAATCATTTGGTTTAAACAGCGCAATAAAAAAATCTGTGTCAGCGTATGCCATGCTCCTCACGTACCTCTTTTAATGCGGCTTCGCGCGCTTTTTTCTTTAAATCGGAAATAGACAGACCAGCAGGGATTTTCTTTCCTTCTCTTTCAAAAACTGCAAACGGATCCTTTGGAATGGGAATAAGAAGCACTTCGTCTCTCACCATTATCAACTCGAACTCATCCGCCATCTNNGTGCTGGCTGCACGATGCCAATATCTCAATTACCCCCTTATTTTTTATTCCTTCTCCACCCACTAATATTAACCATGGGCACGTTTGCTGCAAGGTTCATGGATCGTCTTCAAGACGGATTCTCACAACGCGGATTTTCAGGAGTAACCAAGGAACAAGTAGATGGCAAACTAAGAGATACTGGTTTTATTCCTCAAGGAAGAGCGTCAGGTGTAATAGAACAAGGGGAAACAATCTTCGCAAGAAGCTGGAAAACATCCGGATTATCGAATTTTTTCGTATTCACAAAGGTTATTTCCGAGGATAGGGTAATCGTTCTCGTATCAAATCCAGACCAAAGCGATAGTGCGGAAAAACTTGAACGAAACGAATTCTTAATCAGGCGGGACTATCATGAAGGAGATCCGGAAAGAGGCGCAGAGGCAGTTATAGGAGAGGCAATGGCACTCTCGTTAAAAAAGAATGAACTGGACTACCGGGGCCAGATTCATCTTCATCATGGATACACCGGAAGAACCGAACTTGACATGAACGGAAATCCGCATTTAATCCATGCAATAGATGACGGGGAGTCCGTGCTCGCGGACATAATCCGAAAGGCAGTTTTATACCATAACGACGTCCTTGCAATGACACCTCATAACAACATTGACATCGGAACATACAGAATGATGAGAACGATATGCGAAGAACTTGGAATCGTATGCATTCCGGCAACCGAAATCACAGCACCCCTTGAAGATCATAATCCAAACGGACCGCATATTCTGCTTTTGCTTGCAAACGAAACCGCAATAAAAGCAGCGGATATGATGATTTTGAGAAAGCGCGATTCAGAATTACAGATGGTTTCATTATTTCTTGGAATGACATTTGACAAAATGCTTGTGAAAATAAGGGAATTGGTAAAAAGAAATCTCGCAGTATTCGGAATAGCACATCCGCTTAATTACAACTCACCGAAGCTTCCAATACCAGCGATCGGATTGGTAAGCGCAATAGATAGAGGAGTAATAAGCTGGGATACGGTTGATAAAATCTTACGCGAAGCACAATTTGTGGCAGGACCGAATCCCACTTTAAACGGAGAGGAAGTTCCATTGAAAACCCCTGAGCTCAATGCCAGGCTTTTGAGCCTTCTTGATGCACACGGACTTGGAGACAAGATAACCTCGCACAATGTAGCGATGGCGCTTGGAAAAGAATATGGAAAAAGCAGCTTTGACGGAGATGATCATAAGACGACTTCAACCGGAAACCCGCACCCTGAATTTGGTGTAGATGACACGTATGTTTGCGGAGGGGATCCGTTCGGGATGGGATCTACCGGATTTAATTTTAATGATGCAACTCAAAACGTGCTCAAAACTTTGGGCAGAAAACCGACATCCGACGAGATGATACGATGGATTGTGAATGGCTCCGCGCGTTTAGAAGCACGAGTTTTCACTGAAACGCAGGATGGTAAGCTTTTGATCGCAAGAGAACGGCAAAAAAGGCCGAACGGACGAGATAATGAATACCAGGACATG
>DUGF01000075.1 GCA_013331535.1 Microcaldota archaeon
GTGCGAGCACCGGAATACTGACAACTGATGGCAAAACTATAACTGTATCCGTTCTTCATGCGATACCAAAGGATGGTGCGATAGCAAGCACCGGAGTTCCCACAGAATATGTCGGATGCGCAACCTTGTCTGTAAAAACACCGTTCGGAGATTTCTCGCAAACCCAATGCAGCTTTGATGAAGGTGCGTTCAGCCAGTCATTTGGCCCGTTCGGAGATGCGGTAACTTCAACCGTGCAATTCGTAAAAGTAAACCAAGGACCAAAAGCAAACAAGTAAAATGCGGCAATCTTCAAAAATAAGTAAACGTGCGGAAGATTTTTTTAATCCGCACGCGAATTTCTTTTTCTTATACTCTTTTTTCTCCCCCTTACTTCACACCCAGCACGCTCTTCGCTTTCTCAAAATCAACTTCTGCGGGCTTTACTGCAACCTCTGTGAAATCACTTGCCTTGCTCACGATATAAAGGCTTTCAAGATTAACTGCCTTATTCGCAAGTTTTCTTGTAATCTTGGCAAGCTCTCCGGGTCTGTTTACAAGCCTTAAGATAATTACATCTTCAGAACGTGCTGTTACATTCGGAACTTTTGAAAGAGCCTTCATTGTAGTATTAACATCATTGGTCAAAAGACGAAAGACAGCCTGATCATTTTTCTCATATGCGGAAATAGCTTCTATATTTACTCCGACATTTCCCAATGCCTCGGAAACAACGGCTAATGAACCCAACGCATTCTTTGCTACAATGGTTATCTCTTTCATTGTATCCCCCCGTAATGATTTCCAGCGCAACATATTAAAGGTTGCGTCCGAAAATCCAAATAGGAAGACGGATTGGTTGTATGCTCTCCAAAAAAGCTGTGCTAAATGCATTAAAGCAGGTTATGGACCCTGAACTGGGAATAGATATTGTCAGCTTGGGCCTTATTTATGATGTGATTATAGATAAAGTAATCAAGATGGGCAAAGCCACCAGCGGAAAGGATAAACGGCAGAATGTCCATATAAAAATGACGTTCACTACACCTGCATGTCCGCTTCTAAGTTATATTCTAAGTGATTGTGAAGAGANNCAATAATAAAGTTGGGGATGATTTGATGATTAAGCAGCCGGCACACAGCAACCTGCATCGTGATTGGGGGGAATGAGATAATGCAGAACTTTAAGAATTTGAAGGTCTATGAAGAAGCTTTTCAATTATCCAAAGACATTTTTGAGTTTATGGAAGACAAAAGAATGAGCCTAAGGGCAAAAGAGCAGCTACTTGCATCGGTTTCGTCTATCTGTGCCAACCTTGCAGAAATGGGAGCATTTGACTCTATCCCGGCAAAAAAGCAGAAGGTAAATGTTTGTAATAGGAGAAGCAAACGAGACAGAATTCTGGTTAGACTTATGTTACTCATTGAAAGTTATACCACAAAAAGAGCATTTGGATTTTATTAATCGGGTAGTAAAAATTAGGTCAATGTTATGTAAATTCAAGATTTCGATGGAAGAAACGCGGTGAAAATATGAATGATACGAAAAACATAAACGAAAAACGAGAATCTGATTTCGCCAAGAACCAGACTCCGGGTGCTGGTTTCATACTGCCGAATGCAGGGTGCACGATGCAGGATGCAATAATAAAGTTGGGGATGATTTAGTTGCGGGCAACATTTTACGGTGGTGCAGAAGAAGTCGGAAGAAGTGCGATATTGCTAGAAGAAACCGGGCATGCCCACAGTGG
Source organism: Microcaldota archaeon (assembly GCA_013331535.1). Taxonomy (GTDB): domain Archaea; phylum Micrarchaeota; class Micrarchaeia; order Anstonellales; family Bilamarchaeaceae; genus UBA10214; species UBA10214 sp10214u. Next base: position 1,731 of record DUGF01000075.1, read on the forward strand.
AAGAAAACCAAAAAGTATGCTGCTTGACTGCGGAATAAAACTTGGTGAGGTGACGCAATATCCAGCACTTTCGGATAATGACATAAAGAACATCCAGGGAATTGTGATAACCCATGCACATCTGGACCATTCCGGATATCTCCCACATATTTACGCTGCTAAGGCAAAACCAACAGTATACGCAACGAAACCAACGCGAGACCTTTCTGGAGTTCTATTATCAGATTATCGCAGAATACAAAAGGAAAAATTGTTCAAACAACAGGACGTGGATAATGCCCTTCAGCAGATGAACATGGTTGAGTATCATGAACCTACACGAGGACCGTTTGAATTTACCCTGCACAATGCCGGACACATCCTGGGAAGTGCAATGGTCAGAATAAACGAAAAGGGCGGGATACTCTATACCGGGGATATTTGCACGCGCAACACCAGAATATTGGATGGATGCGAACAGGGATTAAACGCCGAAACCCTGATTATGGAAACCACATATGCCGGGAAACATGATGTTTTGCCGACCATGAAGGAATCCGCAAAAAAACTCGTGGGGGAAATAAACAAAACACTGGATGAAGGCGGGCACGTAATAGTACCTTCATTCGCAGTTGGAAGGGCGCAGGAGATCCTGCTTTTGCTTGATGATTACATGCGTTCCGGAGCACTCGGAAAAACAAAAATATACATTGACGGAATGATTGGAAAGGCCATGAGAATTTACAGACATAATGCATACTACGCCAATGACGACATAAAGAAACGAATTCTGATGAGTGAGGATGATCCGTTCAACAGCCCGTTCTTTTTTCATCCAAAATCAAAAGAAAGAGAGGATGTGCTTGCAGAGCCGGCGATAATAGTTACTACGTCTGGTATGCTTAGCGGAGGTCCTGCATTATTTTACATAGAAAAACTGGCCGGAAATCCAAAAAACAAGCTGATATTTGTAGGATATCAAGCAGAAGGAACACGTGGAAGGGCGCTTCTCAATGGCCAAAAAAGAATGCGGCTTGGCAGAGACAGGGGAAGAAGAAGGCACTGGGAAAAAGAAGCAGTAAAAATGAACGTAGGCGGCATTAAACCCGAACCTGATGACGAAGACGAATTCCAAGGAGAAAAAGAAATTGAAATAAATATGAAGGTTGCCGAGGTCCGCATCTCCGGACACGCTGACCACAACGATCTTGTTAAATTCATCAAAGGCATAAAACGGCTAAAAAGGATTTTCCTTGTGCATGGGGAAAAGAGCTCTGACCTGAAAGATGAATTTGAAAGAAAATATGAAATCATTGTTCCGAGATTGACGGAGACGCATGGAATCTTATAGAGATTACTGGGGGGATAGATATGGATGAAATGGATTTTATAATCTCAAAATATACTGAAAAAACATTTGATGACGCTGTCGTTTCCGTAATAAAAAATATTGAAAAAAAAGGCTGGGCGATATTCACAATTTACGATATCCGGGAAAGGCTTGCTGCAAAAGGATTTGTACTCGGGAAGATGAAGATTATAGAATTTTGTTCAGCGAAAAACGCGGACAGGATATTGAGAAAAAATCCGGCCATATCAATTTGCATGCCATGCAGGATTTCTGTTTTTGAGAGCGACGGAAAAATTGTAATCGCATCTATGAAACCTATGGCAATGGGTTCTTTTTTCAAAGGAATAGACGCATCGGATATTGAAGAAGTGGATGCGGGAATTAACGAGATAATAAATGACTCCATATGAAATTGAGTATAAAATCCGGATTGATTATTTCCGCATGGAACTGACACGTATAAATTGGTTTTAGTCTGTGCTTCATAACTTGAACTTTGCAGTTATCGGAATGCGCCAACAAGACGAATTCTTCTGGAAGGGTTATCGCGTCGTTATGTCCCTGTCTGACGACAAATGTTTTGCCAAGTCCAGCGAATATTGGGTCGTTTACATCAACGTAAATTGGCAGGTCTCCGATTTCCTGCTCTTTGTCCCGAACCAGTTGCGCACCAAACAGTTTTCCGATTATTTGGTGCCCAGCGCAGATTCCCAGAAATGGAATATGGGTTGTTCTGACCCATACATAAAATTTTGCGTGGCTATCAACTATGTTATTTCCTCTTGGAGACGCACTGGAAACAACTGCATTATAGTCCAAGGGACCATCCTTTGGCAATTCGGAGTATTCAATCGTATCAAAAAGGATTCCTTTCTTGCGAAAAAGCAGTTCTATTGGCTTGATGAATTCCCTTCTGTTTTTTTCCGCGTTGTTTATGATGAGGATTTTCATGAGCGCTACACGTAATCATGGCAGAACATTCCACCAAGCATTAAGTCGGCAGTGCATTTGTATTTCTTCCCTGTTTTTGTGCCGGTTGCAGTTGCTGAAAGAATTGTCGTATAGTTTCCTCCTATAACTGGTGCAGATGTCACGATTGCCTTGGACTCGTTTGTTGAATGTTCAGTAATGCTGAAATCAGTTGTTGAAACATCCCAGTTTACATTGGAACAATCCTCGGTCGTGCCATTGACAATATCCAAAATACATGACAGGTCAAAATTATGTTGCTCTCCGGGTTTTGCAAGCCAGAAATACGGCTTCAGGGCGCATGCCTCAAAAAATTCAGTGGCATTTGTAATATTTGTCAGATTGGTTATATTCGCACCAGATCCTATAAGAGAAATATTTGCAGAACAGGAATACGGGAAAAGCTTGTTTACATCTGCAGTAATCTGGAACGTAAGATTCCCGCCATAATTTATCGTCATTATTGCACCTCTATCCTCAAGTGCATCCCATGTGTAAAGGCCGCCTGGAAGACTCGTACCCCATGCAACATTATCGCATAGAACCGGAAGCCCGATCTGGTCATAACAATCAAGAGACATATCAAAACTGATATTTGACACGACCACAAAAGGAGCGGTAATTCTACAAAACTCCCGGAAGCCCGTGGTTCCATTGGTTATGTTGGTTATATTCGTAATATTGGTCAGATTGGTTAGGTTTGTGAGATTTGTCAGGTTGGTGAGATTGGTCAGATTTGTTAGGTTAGTAAGGTTTGTTAGGTTGGTTAGGTTGGTTAAGTTAGTTAAATTTGTCAAATTTCCTGGTGGTGGAAGAACTGGAGTATCTACAAGAACCGCTGCAGTGCACAGCACGTCATTGTTCCAGTCTACATCTACCTCTCCCAAGGTCCCGGGTGGAGAAGTGAAATTGAAAATCGCGAATTGATGACCAAAAGAGATTAATTTTGCATCTATGCTTCTGGCAGTCCATGTGATGTTAAAGCACGGGGCAGGAACGAAATTTGTCATGCATGCAACCGAGAATTGCGAGCTTTCATTTTGAGTTACTGTTACTCCAGAAGGTGCGATTGCGCATGTGTTCCGCACTGTTGGTTGCGCTGGTTCTGTAACTTCAAGTGCGGCACTACATGAAAAGGATTTATTCTTTGACGAAACCGAAAGAGTTCCGATACCAAATGATTGGGTAAGCACGTCAATAGTTGCAATTTGTTTGGATACCTCGTATTTTTCTACGGAGCCAACACCGTTTGGAATAGATATACTCATACCTGAAAATTCAGGACAGGTGGCAACTGTTTTGTTTGCATAACATACAAGGGAATATGATGTGTAAACTCCCTGGCCTTCGATTGATTGGGAATCTGGAGAAATTTCACAGGAATCTATTTTTGGAATGACCGGGGTTTCATTTGCCGGAGGAGGTGGCAGTGGGGCAGTTATAACGACGTTTGTGGAGCAGATCGTTGCCTGATTAAATGGAAGTGCGGACACTGAACCAAGAGTTCCCGGAGACCCGGAAATGGTAAAAATAGCCATATTGTCAAGTAACATATTTGCCTTTGCTCCAAGAGCAGGGCTCGCACCCCATGAAACACCTGTGCATGGAATGGATTTGCTGTTGTTGAAGCAGTCTACTAAGAAGGTCTGGGGCTTGTTCTGAGTTACAAGAGGATTGTCTGGAGTGACATCACAGGAATAGACTGTGGGTGTTTGGTTTATTGGGGGTGGAGGGGGAGATTTAACAGTAATGTCTGCCTCGCACAATACAGGCCCAGATTTGCTTGTTGAAACCTGAAGCTTTCCGTTTCCAAGCGCTGTGCTTGTAACATTGACAAGCGTGGATGATTTTCCTTTAACAGAATAGCTGCTGATTGTGCCAATTCCGTTTGTAACAGTAAGACCGGCTGCAGGTGCAGTGGACTCGCACAATGACGGCTTTCCGTCAGAATAGCAAAGCATTGTGAATTCCATGTTTTTTCCAAGGCCCTCAACTGTTTGCGCAGAGGGAGATATTGCACAGGTCTTGACTGGTTCTACTGGCGGTGGTGGCTGGGTTGGTTTTTCAACAATAACATCCGCAGAGCAGAACATTTCCTTTTTATCGCTCACGGCGATTGAACCGCTGCCTTCTGATTTTGATGTAACCTGTATCTTGGCTTGGCCCGAACCTAATTTAGTATAGCTGTCAAAAGAAACAACATTGCCCATGGTGACTGTGATCTCATTGCTATTCGGGCATGGAACTGCAACCGCATCCTGAAGGCATGTGAGGACATATTCCACGGAATTCCCTGTCCCATTTATTGTTTGAGTGGAGGGTGCAAGCACGCAGTCTTTCTTCTTTTCTGGAGGTGGAACATCAACTTTTGGAACTGTGATATCTGCATAGCAGATGAAAAATGGAAATGAATTCGTAGCTACAACTGCTCCGCTTCCTGAACCAAGTACTTTTACAATAGTTGTTCCGGTTGTCGGCTCGTATAATAAAAGGCTTAAAATATCGCTCGGATTAGCAGTCACAGAAATATCTTCCGGACAGGCGATCTGAGCATTGTTCTGGTCAGTGCAGGAGAGAGTGAAATAATCTGTTGCACCTTTATCTATTGTCTTTGAAGTAGGTTCGAATTTGCAGTTATCTGCTTCTGGAATTGACGGGATTTTGTATTCAAAATAAAGGGAATATTTCGAGACATCTATATCAACACAGGTCGGTCCTGTCAATGTAATATGCAGATTAAAGGCAATTTTTGCATTATCCGGAATATTGGATGGCGCAGTAACCTTTAGAATAACAGTGCCGGATTCACCTGCTTTGAGCTCATTATTGTAAACATTTTGTATTGGGGAACCGAACGGATTGAACGGATTAGCTGCGCTTGCAGGACCCGGACCAACTGTAAATCCGGGAGAAGTCGGGCCAAGCGCCAGGCTGGAAACCTTGAATGCAACCTGCCCTTTGTTTTCAACTGTTATGTAAAGCAGAGCTGTAGAGCCAGGAGTCATTGCAATTTCATCAATCGGATATAATTTCGATGATGATATGGCTGGAAGCGGGTTT
>DUGF01000055.1 GCA_013331535.1 Microcaldota archaeon
TTCATCGCGAGAATCTCATCAGAGCCGCTTTCAAAACCGACGTAAACATCAGTAAGTCCGGCTTCTCTTAATCTATTCAGAGCCGCCCTTTTGTTCAATATGGCCCTCACACGTGCGTATGCCTTTACAGATGTGAGGTCAGGAAGATTCGCTCTCATGAATAGAAGTAGTTCGGTCAGGTATCCAGTCGAAACTGCAAGCGCATCCCCGTCACCGAGAAAAACACTCCTTATTCTCCCATCCTGGCTGTGGATTCCAAGTATGCCTCTTGCAAGTTCTTTTCCTGCGAGTATGTCTCGCTTCACTTCTGCGAGTGGTCGTATTGAAAATTTTTGCCTTTTGGTTCCATCAGGAGTTTTGTAAAACCCGCAGAATCTGCATTTGTTATGCGGGCATCCACGTATTATTGCAATTGGCATGCCGCGGTTTCTTTCCTGCGATGGTTGTGTAAAACTTATTCCTATATTAGAGTCGCTGGACGGATTTCGTTTGAACATCACTGCCTGTTTTGCCATGCTCCTCTTTTGGTCCGATACTAATTTATTCCTTAAACCCTGAACAGGATTGTGTCATCAACACCAATAATTCGTTTCGGACCTGCAGGTATCCCCATCCAGTGTGAAGGCGGAACACTCGAAGGGGTAAATTGCTGCGCTGAGCTTGGGCTGCGTGCAATGGAAATGGAATTCGTGCAAGGAGTACGAATGAAAGAAGAACAGGCAATAGAAGTAGGGAAAACTGCCAAAGAATTAGATATTTCGCTTTCATCCCATGCCCCTTATTTTATCAATTTCTGTTCTGTTGAGGAGAAGAAGATAGGGCTCTCGAAACACAACCTGTTTGCGGCTGCCCAGGCAACGCACTGGGCTGGTGGAAGGATAACTGTATTTCACCCTGGGTTTTACCAAAAACTTTCCAAAGAAGAAGCGTATAAGATTGCGAAGGGGCATCTGGTTGAGCTACATGAGAAAATTAAGGCACATGGTATAAAAGTCGTGCTCGGTGCGGAAACAGTCGGAAAACCATCTCAATTCGGGGGATTTGAAGAGGTGGTCCGGCTTTCAGAGGAGCTAGGTTTCATCGAGCCAGTTCTTGATTTCTCTCACTTACATGCAAGGCGGGACTTCAACATTCGCGATGAAAGCGAGTATGTGGAAATCTTCAAACAACTGGAGAGCCGTCTCGGAGACTACGTGCAACATTTTCATTCCCATTTTTCAGAGATAAACTACACTGCAAAAGGGGAGAGAAACCATCTTCCGCTTGGATCAAATAACGAACCGCCGTTTAAGCCACTTATTAAAGTTTTATCTGAGAATGGCTACTCGGGAACAATAATCTGTGAATCCCCAAAACTGGAGTATGATGCATTGCTTATGCAAAAAGAGTACCTGATGAGGAAGAGGTAATTCCATGTTGATTGACTATCTTGAAGACGCCGCCCGTGAATTCGGCGGAATGAAAGAAAAACAAAAGGAACTTTTCGCGAAATACAAGCAGACAATGGACCGAACAATCCGCGATGAGCTAGCGGCATTGAAAAAGAACGCGATTGTGAAAAAGCGGGAAATCTACGAGAAGATTTATGAGAATCTGGATGAGTTCCGCGTTCTAAAGAATCAATATCCTGCTTTGTTTCAGGTTTATCTTGATGACGAAAACATCGGTAAATTTGTATCGAAAAAGGCGTGGCTGTCTAGTTTTAAGGAAATGAAAATGGATGAAATCCAGAAGGCGCTTGCAGTCCTTTCCTCTAAAATGAAGCAGCTTGAAGAATCAAAATCCGAGCTTGAGAAATGGATAGGGGCGATTGATGAAAAGGCCATTGGCGCGACATGGCCAGTGCTTAAGGGTCGCATCCAGAGCGGAATGTCAAAAGACGAAGCACTGCAAATCGTTTCTGATATTAAAAAGGAATTGAAGCGCTCGGCGTGGCTCGTGCTTGTCAATGAGCCAGTGATTCTCAACCAGATTCATCGTTTCCTTAATCGCCTGAAAACTGCAATCAAGGAAGAAACTGCGAAAAGAGATGCGCAGGAACGTGCAAAAGGTCATGGAACTTATCAGGAATTCAAGGCAAAACAGGAGCTTGATGCTGCTGTGAAGAAACGCGTGCGCATAGAGAAGAAATGCAGGCATCTACTGATGGCAAACCCGAAGTTTTTACGTTCTTTCAAGAAAAAGGGAATGCTCTGGCGGGACAAATCCATTGCGCAGTTCATGAACGGATTCTTGGGAAGTTTGAATACGGTTGATGTAAACCAGAATGAGTTGGCAAAGGAAGTCAGGAAGAGGATTGAGCGTGCGTAGCCTTTGGCTATTAGTCATTAGCTACTACTCCATTGCTAATGGCCAACTCCCAACCGTTAAATGCTTTCTATCTTCCCCATTATCTTTTCATGCACCTTTTTCCCGACATTCTGACCATTTCGGTAAACATGCTTGTAAAATTCAATCAGCATTTCCTTGGTTTTCTTTTTATCACGTAAGTATGCCTTTTGCATATATTCCTTGCTTGTTGGATTATCAAGAAGGATATAACATGCGGCGATGTAAAAATAGTTTTCTGCGTCCCGAACATCTACTTGTGCCGCCCGTTCAAATGAATTAATCGCAGGCTTTAATTCCAGCATTTCCATATGTGCGATTCCATCTGCCTTGAAATATTCCGCCTTTTTCTTGTTTGCCATCGCATGCTCAAAGCATTCATGGGCATAATCGTGATTGTTTAGCTTTAATGAAACCAGTCCGCGCAGATACCAGGCATAATCGTCTTCCTTATTTTTGCCTATTATCCTGTCAAGTAGTTTTGCCGCATCGCGCAAATTGCCATCTAAAATGAACTTTCTCGCGTCTCCTATTCCATCATTCATACTAATCCGTTCGCAACAGGAATATTTAAATATTCTTTCGTTGTAAGTATATTGTAATAATTGACAATTTGTGGTTATATGACTGGTCCTGGAGAAGCGTTTAAGACAAGAGCAACCCGTACCGAAGAAGAGCGAAAGGCAGTTCTTCCCTCACAGATATATCGCGTTGACGAGGTTGCATTATATAGTTTCACTGAAACATTTTCTGCACTTTGTAAAACGCTTTATGCTCCATTAGGTGAATTCTACAAAAATTCAGTGGCAGCTTCAAAAGGCATTGAGAAGGCTTCAAATAAGGACAGGCTTTATTCCGAATCAAATCCATCACCCGCGCCATTTCGCGTAGCGGAATCAAATCCAAGTCCTGCACCAGCACGTTTGGCAGAATCAAATCCTTCTCCAGCACCACTTCTTTATGCCCTTGAGTTCCTTGGAATAACTCCGGTTAAGATAGCAGAATCAAAACAATCTATAGTCCCGTTCAAGAAAGTCTGATCATTTATTTACTAATTTGAGAGGTGTAATTTATGACCGTTGAATTTGGCGAATATAAAGGAAACAAATTAATTATCCTGAAAAGAGATGGTGATGAGGGTAGATACCCATTCAGTTTTGGCAAGAATAAGGCAAAATTGATTGTTGAGAATTTCGATGAAATAAAGAAATTCGCAGAGGAAGAGTAAATCGCGAATCTATAGAGGATGATTTTATGCAGGTAAAAGCAAGTCATATTTTGGTTTCTTCATTGAACGAGGCGAACAGTGTTCTTTCAGAATTGCATGGAGGAAAGAGTTTCGAGGAATTGGCAAAGAAATATTCCTCCTGTCCAAGCGGAAGGGATGGCGGGAATTTGGGTTTCTTTGGAAAAGGCCAGATGGTTGGAGAATTTGAAACTGCTGCGTTTTCGCTTGATATCGGACAGGTTTCAGGTCCAATAAAAACGCAGTTTGGGTATCATCTAATTAAGGTTACTGGGAAGAAATAGACGAATATTTATATATAAAAAATGGTATTTTAGAGTCTTTTTGACACTTTTCTTCCTTAAAGTGATAAATTTATATATGTTTATATGCATATTTATATCATGCGAAAGTACATTATACTAAAAATCCTGTTGGAATTTCCAGAAGGAATAATTCCTGTAGAAATTTCAAAAAGACTAGGGATTGCACTCCCAAACATATACTTTTACTTAAAAGAATTAAGTTCTGAAAATCTAGTGTCCAAACCGGCTGGGGGAAGATACATATTAAATAAAACCAATAAAAAAACCGAGCAGATTTTGGAGATCCAAGCAATGACTCCAGACAAGTTCCATAAATTAGTCTCTCCAAATTTCAAGTTCGTTCTAGAGAAGCTATGTAAAAAATTAAAAATTGAAAGATCCGATCTTTTAGCATCAGACATCGGAACAATCGAAAAAATCTGTGCTCCTCTCAGAGTCGTTCTTAAAATTTCAAGACGTCCTACTATCTATTCATTAAAGTTGAATGAGGCATTGGTCTCTGCTCTGTTAAATTATCATGATTTAAAACCTGCTTTTTGTATTCTAGATTTTCAAAAAATGATTGATCAGTTGCACCTGAGAAAAGTTGAAGATGTTATTAAACCAGTAAAAAGCGAATCCGAAGTAATTAAAATGTGCGATAAATGTTATTCTGAAGGAAGCGATATTTTTGTTTCCAAAACTGGCCAGTTTATCTTGGATGAACGGATATCCGGGCTTTTGACAGCTGCGGAACGCATCAATAAGGAGTATGTCTTATTTCTGGAATCCTTAGATAAAAATATCCAGACAACCATAAAAGATCAATGGGAAAAGAGATATATTTACAATACAAATAGTATAGAAGGAAATACTATGAGTCAAGAGGATATTAACGAATTTCTTAAAACAGGAAAGGAACCGCAGAGAGCATCTAAAAGAGAGATATTTGAAACGAATAATACACTGGAAGCTTTACAATTTCTTAAAATTAAACTCGACGAAGATATTAGCGAGGAATTGGCAAAGGAACTTCATTTTATCGTCCAAAAAAATATAGCAGAAAGATCAGGGATTTATAAAAATTTCTATAATTATATACAACCGAATAGCCCCACAACACCCCCTCAGCATGTTGAAGAAAGGATGAAATTACTCATGGTTTGGTATAAAGAAAATAAAAACAGCTTACATCCATTCGTTCTTGCTTCGGGTTTCCATATTCAATTTGAGATAATTCACCCATTTGCTGATGGAAACGGGAGAGTTGGAAGACTTCTTGCAAATCACATCCTTATGCAGAAAAATTATTTACCCGTTACAATTTTGGAAAAAACCAAACAAAATTATTACAGGGCCCTAGAGAATAGGAGCTTGCCCCAGTTCCTTTTGTATACTCTAAGCAGTTTTATAGAAGAATACAAACGGTGATAATTCATTCCATCGACTTGAGCGAAGCGAAAGGAGAGTTATGAACCGCAGTTCATTCCATCTCAATGAGCTTGCGAGTTGAGAGTATGAACCGCAGTTCATTCCATCTCAATGAGCTTGCGAGTTGAGAGTATGAACCGCAGTTCATTCCATCTCAATCGTCCCGGGCGGCTTATTCGTTATATCATAAGTCACGCGACCAACGCTCCTTATCTCGTTTGTAATCCGCGTTGATATTTTTTGTAGTATTTCGTATGGAATATCTGAAAAATTCGCCGTCATCCCGTCAAGGCTGCGGACTGCGCGGACTATTACTGTGTATTGATATGCACGCTCGTCTCCGCGAACTCCTACGGTTTTGGATGGCAACAGGGCTGCAAAATACTGCCAGGGTAATTCCATCTTTTTCTGTTTTGCTGCATTTTCCAATTCTTCCTCAACGATTGCGCACGCCTCCTGAACGATTTCGACTTTTTCAGGAGTTACTTCCCCGACTACTCTTACTGCGAGTGCTGGGCCTGGAAATGGCTGCCTTTCAGAAATGCCTGGTGGAAGCCCTAGTTCGCGTGCTACTGCCCGCACTTCATGTTTGTAAATTTCCCTAAGCGGCTCGCACAATTTCAATCCCATTTTTTCCGGCAAACCACCGACGTTGTGATGGGATTTGATTTTGTCCCGTCCGCCACCGCCGCTTTCTATCCAGTCCGGTGCAATCGTTCCCTGAATTAGGAACGAAACCTGGTCCTTTTTTGCCTCTTCCTCGAAAATTCGTATGAACAGTTCTCCGATTTTCTTCCGTTTGTCTTCCGGATCAATTACTTCCCAAAGTGCGGAAAAAAATCTATCGCTCGCTTCGATTACCTTTAGAGGAACTTTGGTTTCTCGTGCTGCACGTTTAACCTCCACGACTTCCCCCTTTCGCAACAGTCCGTTATCAACAAGAATCGCGAATAGCTAACCTTTTCCAAGTGCCTTGCTTGCAAGGATTGCGGCGGTGAAAGAATCCACTCCGCCGGATAACCCAATTATCGCCTTTTCTCCCCCAATCGTTTTCTTTATTTCCGCAACGGAATTCTGGATGAATTTATCTGGGGAGAACGGCATTTTACAACCCATGTTCGTATATTCCTATTTTTTCCTTGTATCAAGTTCGTCTTGCAGCACCTTTATTGTTCTTTCAAGCCCATATCTTCCAAGGGTTGCTGGAACTTTATATTCATCAATCATTCCATTTACTTCTTTCATATCACGGAGTATTATTTGAATTACGTTGGTATCTAGCCTCTTAGCATTTCTTTCTTTCATAGTTCCGCCCAGATCTACACTTAATGGTTTAAAATAATCCTCTACCCTGCCAATGACATCCTTTTGTTCAGGGCTCGGTGTTTTCTTTTCCTTATAAACCTGGCCTGGAACAACGTCTCTTGGCCTCGGTTTTTCATGTTCTGTTTGCGGTTTGATAGTCGGCTCCTGTAATTCCAATCCCTGCACAATTATTAGCGCATTTCCATATTGTTCTATGGCACCATTCAATTCCCTTGGTTTGTAAACTCCTGGCAATTCTTTTTTTGCACGCTTCAAATCATCAAGCACTGTTCGCAAGAGCCCGGAATTATCATAGCTTTGGGAAAGAGCCATGGATATTGATTTTTCAGGGTTTGATACCGCCAGACGGTAATCATTCAAAAACCTGTCCACATTGTTTTTCAGTGCCTGCTGTATTGCGGTTAATTCCTTTTCCCCTCCTCTTCTGAGTATCCTTGTCGGCAGTTCCCAATCTTCTTCCTTTTCTTTTTTTGGTCCCTTAAAATACGCCCTCTGATATGCAACCTTTTGTTCGCTCTCACCGGTTTCGCTTATGGCAAGAAATGCCCTTGTAATAAGCTTTGCCTCTTCGGCATCAATGCCCGCGTACTTATCAAATTTTCCATACATCCTGCGCATTATTTCTGTTGCTCCGGTCGGATGTTTCGTTCCCAATCTGGAAAATGCCTTTAATGCCTCATCAGAAGTTTTTTTGTCAATAGTAATTTCCATATATACTGGTTTTTCCACAGTGCGGCTCCAGTCTGGATTTGTTTTTACGATACTATCCCTGCTAAGTCCTGTGATGGTATGGCTGCCGTCACTTTGCTTTTTTATTATGATTGCGTAATCCCCACTCAGCTTTGCCAAGTTGTCCTTGTCCATCTTATCCTCTGGCTTATCATAAACCCTTTTGAAAACCGGTTCCAGATATTCCGGTCTTTTCAATGCATGTCCGCTCATTAATATCACCACGTAAGTATCCTTGCGAAGACAATGCATAAAAATATAACTATAATCCGAGAATCTGGTTCTGGAGAGTTTTTATGCGAGTTATAACTTGTTTACACGCTCATTTGGTGAAAGTTATATGAAAATCATTGCCGACCTTCACGTTCATTCAAAGTACGCTCGTGCTACCAGTCCGACGTTTGATTTGAATGGAATCGCGGAAGGTGCAAAGCTGAAAGGAATTGATGTTGTCGCAACCGGAGATTTCACTCATCCGAAATATTTTGAGGAGATTAAAGCAACGTTCGGAACTGGAGCCGATATCTGGAATAGCGGGCTGGCATCATATGCAGGCGTGCGGTTCATTCTTTCCACTGAGGTTAGCGTCATATACGAATTGAATGGGAAAACAAAGAAGATGCATCATGTCCTGCTTGCACCCTCGCTCGAAATAGCGGCTCAAATAAACGAAAGAACGCGGAAATTCGGGGATATTGGAGTGGATGGAAGGCCGATGCTGCACGTTTCTTCTGCAGGATTGGTTGAAGAATTGATGCAAATCTCGCGAGACATCGCAATTATACCCGCACATATATGGACTCCCTGGTTCTCTGTTTTTGGCAGTAGTTCCGGCGTGGATTCAATAGAAGAGGCATTTGAAGATAAGGCGGATAAAATATTCGCATTGGAAACCGGACTTTCCAGCGACCCGTTAATGAACTGGATGATTAGCGCGCTTGACAAATACACGCTCGTATCGAATAGCGACGCGCATTCAAAACAGAAATTGGGCCGGGAGGCGAACGTATTCGAGTTTGGAAACGCAGGCGAGAACGATGCGAGCGGAGTTACGTACGGCTCACTAATCAACGCGATAAAAACCCGCCGCGGATTTGTGAAGACTTATGAATTCTATCCAGAAGAGGGAAAATATCATTATGACGGGCATCGGGATTGCAAAGTAAACATTACTCCATGGCAGGCAAAGGAATACAAAAACATTTGTCCTGTTTGCCGAAGAAAACTCACAATAGGAGTTATGCATCGCGTTGCTGATCTTGCAGACAGGAAATTCGGTTTCAAACCCGAACGTGCGGTTCCGTTCCAGCATATTGTTCCGCTTCCGACCGTAATCGCAAAGGCATTGAAGAAAAGCGAAGCAGCTAAAGGAGTTTGGGAAGAATATGACAAACTGATACACTATTTCGGAAATGAATTCGCAGTTTATGAAGCAAAAGATGAGCAGCTGCGATTTGCAACATCAATGGAAATCTCAAATGCAATAATCCGCGTGAATAAAGGCGAAGTGAAATGGATTCCAGGACACGATGGGGTGTTCGGTGAATTAGTGCTGGACGCAGAACCAAAAGGAAAAAAAGCAGAAACGGTTGATAAAAAACAAACGAATTTAGCCGAGTTCGGATGAGTTGAAGGGTATGGTCGAAAAAAAGAAAACTAAAGAAAAGATGAAAGTGTGTCCATTTGCACAGGATTTGGATTCTGAAAAATACAAAAAAATGGTTTTGGATACCTTAGAAAAGCATTATTGCCTCCTTGTATTCAAATACGTTCCTGCGAAACCGCTCGGACAGATGCACGTTACTTTAACCCCGGATATTCTTGCGCATTTCATAATGGTTCATGCATGCGCCTGCGCCCTTAGCATTGAGCGAACTACGGACGAAGCGCACGCAGGTTATAACCCTGGATTTGGGGATTCCCTTTCAGGCGGGGATGATTATCTCATGGCATTGGATTCTGACAAATTCCCGGATTACGCGATGATTGAAGCGAAAAAAATACTCGACGGGGATATAACGCAAGGGTACACCTCAGAGGAAAAGTTACGGGCGGATATTGAAAAAATTGTTCCGCGCGACCCGAAGCTGATTATGATATGGGATGCGGGCATGCAGAACATGGCAAAGGCGCACGGGGAATTCAAGCTGATTCTCGAAGCCGCCCTGAAAAGCGATGATTTGAAGAAAATGCCGAAAGTTATTGCGGAACTGAATACGGCGCACATTTCCGATCTTCTCCATCCATTCCGCATGGGTAAGCTATGCCCAAACTGTGGATGGAATTTGCCCTGTGTTGGCGGGATTACAACAATGGCATCATGTGGCGATGAGGAAGACTACCGCCATTTCCAATGCGAGAATGATGGGAAATTCTTTGTTTCAAAGTTGCACGATAAAGCTATGAGCGACGATACCGATGAATCGTTTTATGAAATAACGCCAAAGCAGGCAAAGGCAGACCTGGAAGCAATAAAGAAATGCCCGAAGCCAGATGACAAACATTGCAAATGCGAGACGCATAGGAATTACAAATTCTGACTCGAAAAGCCAAGTACTCTTACCGACTTGGCGATAGTTATTTCCCAACAAATTTCCCGAATATATTTCGTATGAATTCCGGCACGGGCTCCGAATCGTTTGCCGCGAGCGAGCCGGCATTTTCGAGTTTCAATTCGTTTTCCTTCCCGTTCGGATTTATTTTAATCGAAATGCAAAAAAGGCATTTTGATGCACTGCGCGCACTTCCGCGTTGTTCTGATGGAACCAGCAGGGTAGCTTGCAATAAGCTCTGCGGCCCGGACTTGAAACGGGTAAACGGGGAGATTGGAAGAGCGCTGGTGAGGGTAGGGGTGCTATAATTGGTAGCGGCAAAATTAAATGCATTGAACCGTGCGATACGTTTAAAAACATAATGAACATAATATATTACTGGTGATTTAATTATGGTAAGCATAACGCTGGCAGTTCCAGCCGAGTTAAAACAGGATATGGATCAGTTTCCCGAGATAAACTGGTCAGCAGTTGCAAGGGAGGCGATAAAACAAAGGGTCATGATGCTAAGAAAATTCAGAGAGTTTACAAAAGACAGCACTATGACTGAAAAGGATGCGCTTAGACTTGGGGCAGAAGTAAGCAGTTCAGTGGCTAAGAAACACAAGAGCTGAGATCTATGCAATTTGTTATAGATGCGAACATTCTTTTTGCAGCATTGATAAAGGACAGTCTCACTCATGAAATTATTGTTAGTGAATTCGCAGAGTTTTTCGCCCCGGAATTTATATTAGGGGAATTTTACATGCATGAAACTGAAATTCTTCAGAAAACCAAAGAACTCCTGAAGAATTCAAAGAGATTTTTGAAGACCTGGAAGAGCGAATAGAATTGATTCCAAAGGATGAATATCAGGAGATGATGGCGTTTGCTGAAAAGATAACTCCGGATCCTAAAGATGTTCCTTACATTGCGCTTGCATTAAAACTTAAAATTCCAATATGGAGCAATGACCGGGACCTAAAGGAAAAACAAGACGAAGTCAAGGTTTATAACACAAAAGATTTATTGAAATAGTTGATTTTCATGATAGGAAAAACAGAAAAATACATTCACGACGAACTGGCGAAAAAGGGCGGGCTTCTGTTTACGGTTATTGATCCGGATGACCATAAGACTGCGGAGAACGCGGCACGCACTGCGAAGAATGCAGATGAAGCCGGAAGCGACATTATCCTTATTGGCGGAAGCACGTTAAGCTCCCAGGATTTTCTGGATGGGGTTGTGAAGCGGATTAAGGAGAACGTGAATATTCCAGTAGTATTATTTCCGGGAAATGTTACGTGGTTGACAAAACACGCAGATGCAGTCTATTTCATGAGCCTTCTTAATTCAACAAAGCCGTATTGGATAAGCGGTGCGCAAATCAAGGCCGCGCCGATCGTTCGTAAAATCGGAATTGAACCGATTTCGGTTGCTTATCTCGTAGTTGAGCCGGGCGGAACTGTTGGGAAAGTCGCCGAGG
>DUGF01000083.1 GCA_013331535.1 Microcaldota archaeon
CTCTCAAAATTAGGATATGAAACTCCTGCCGATTTGGAGACAAAAATAAAGGATCCGGAAACGCGTATTTCAATTGCGTTTTATTTCATGGATGGATACCTCAAACAAGGTGAAAC
The DNA here is from genome assembly GCA_013331535.1 of Microcaldota archaeon. Lineage (GTDB taxonomy): Archaea > Micrarchaeota > Micrarchaeia > Anstonellales > Bilamarchaeaceae > UBA10214 > UBA10214 sp10214u. The sequence continues at coordinate 117 of DUGF01000083.1, forward strand.
CGAAGCTGTCGGAATAGTTGCGAAGTTTGTTGCTGAAAACTTCAATGCCCAGATGAATGCACTTGACAAAATGAAAATAAGCCATGAAATAGGAAGCATCTGTAGAGCATACGATATAATAAAAGAAAATGGCGATACCGAGGCCACCGCGGTCTTGTACAAAATAATTTTATTTGCAGGAGCAGCAAGACCTATTGCAAGCATTGATGATGCACAGGAGATAGCAAAAAGAATAGAAAAGGGCGATACAGTAGTCGGGACATTGAGATTCATGGAAATAATCGCAATAAATGCCGCTTTGACGATGCTGCCTTCACAAGGCACAGAAGAGTTTAACGTTTTTGCCATGAGACGCTTAACTAAGAGGTTTTATGAGGATATGCAAAAAGAAGGGATGGATGTTGAAAAGATTATGGCCGTGAAACCAAAGACTAGAAAGGATGCCCTAGAAACACTATTCCACGTCCATATGGGCGATTATGAGAATGTTACATGGAACACCCTCGTATATGGAACAAAACTAGATTCATTTATCAAACCAGATACTGAGCTTATGAAAAAATATCAAGAATGGGCCAAACCACGCAGCCACTAGTTTATTTATGCAGAGACTTTAGAAATGCATCAAATAGCATCATGCTAGTTTCATCTGGATACCCACCTACTCTCCCATTGTCAAGAAGTTCTATCAGCGCCTTGCTGAGTTTTGCATCTAGCGAGGGATGAGTGAGAGAACTAACTAAATCCTTGAATTCCGAACAATCTCTTATACTAGTCCGCACATTTGTGGACGGTTTTTTAATTTTATTGTTAGCGAGATCTACGAACTGGGTTATATCTGTGGACTTAAATAAAATATCTGTCCAATCAATCTGCGCCGTGCCTGAAAACCTGAAAAATACGGCTGCACCGATTAGTTTTGTTTTATTGCCCTCTTCAATCGCGCTTCTCATTTTATCTAATATAGAATGCGCTACTGCAGCCCATGGACGACCGTAGTATGTTTCGAGCTTTTTATCCAGTGACTGCATCAGATTTGCTATGGACTTGGCGCAGGCAGCATTATTGCATTCAAGAGTAGCCATGCCAGCCATTTTTGCAATATCCTCAAAACCTTTTGTAAAATCATGCCATGAGCCAATCGCATCTATATTTTGTTTTAGTCCTGTGAGCAGTTCATCCAGCTTCGTCTTTCTTGCAACTGGCAGCGCGTTTACCTCTGTCTTCTGCGCAGACGCAAATGCCTGCCTTCCATCCCCATCTGGCATACCCGTATCAATCCTCTCGATATTATTTTTGCAGGACGAGAATAAAAATAGTGCTGTTGCTGCAATTCCTGTCCCTCGCTGGATTGTTACGAATCGCATAATATAATGATGGTTGTAAGTTAATATAAATCCACTGGAATCGTTTGGCTATGCTGTCGTTCCTTTTTCGTTATCGTTTATGCATTCCCCATAACCCGTCCCGCATTCATTGCAGGTTCTTCTTCCTGTTGCGCATCCATGCTCTTCACAGCTTGAAACCGCACCCGGTTCGCAGATTTTCTTGAGCGCGCATGACTGGTATCTTCCGCTTTTGCATTCCCGAATCCCGTCGCATGGGCCGAGTTTGCATTCATAGACTGCGGAATCGCTGCATTCTGGCAAGCCTGCTGCAGTTTTGAGTTCTGCGTCTTGGGTTTTGGAACTAAGTTCAAGCGGGCTTTTCCACTTAAATCCCAATTGTGGAATAGAAATCAACACAACTTCAATAAGCACTAACAAAATCAGAATCGCAATCGTACGCTGGTATTTTTTCAATAATGAAAGCATGTTATCATGGACCTTGAGCAATGAGTCGTGAGCTTAATAGCCATTATTAATATTCTATCCCTTACTATCCACCATCTACTCCCTACTATCTAAACTTCACCACCCAGTTTTACTGCATCTTCAGTTTCCAGCCAGAATCCCCGCTATTCATCCGGAATAGCTGTGCCAGCATGTCAACACCAAACAGGCTCTCGCTTTCAGTTGGAGAAACCTTTATCTTGCACATTGTCGGTTCTTTTCCTTTTTCGTATTTCAAACCCGCAAGGTCAGCTGCTTTTCTAAGTGCATCCTTTTTCGTTCCTACGGAATCCACAAGTCCGATTTCCTTTGCCTGTCTTCCGCTTAGCATTCTTCCATCAAGAACTCCTTCAAATTTTTCTATGTCCAATTTTCCCTTTCTTCCTTCAAGAACAGTTTGTTTAAACTCTCCGAAAACCTCGTTTATTATATCTTTTATGATTTTTTCTTCTTCAGCATCCATTGGGCGAGTAGGAGAACCAATGTCCTTATGTTTCCCGGAAGTTATCGCAGTTGCATTCACTCCTATTTTTTCAAGAAGTCCGCTCATGTCTGCGAACGTCGCCACTACTCCAATGCTTCCGGTTATAGCATCAGGATCTGAAACAATATAATCCGTGGCTGTTGCAATATAATATCCTCCGGAAGCCGCAACTTCCCTGAAATATGCAACCTTTGGTTTGCTTAAATTCTTGAGTGGAAGATANNTACGTTATCCTTTTCCTCCAGTTTCTCAATCTCCTTTGCAAAATCTGCAGAACCCGGTGTTCCCTTTGCAAATATAGATTCGGGTGTGCTTTCAGTCGTGATTGGCTGGTTTATTTCGATAACTCCTATGCATTTGCCGCCTGGAAGTTCAAAAACCGATGAAAATACGAATGCAAGTGCAACAAGAACGAAAAATCCTATTGCCAAAATGTCTATTGTGCCATAGAGCATTCTTTTATCCGGGGATTTTTGCGTATATATCTGCTTCTGCGGGAGCGATTGTGCGGTTTGTTTGATTTCTGGTGTTACTGCCATAGTTGGTTAGCTGCGACAAGTAATTTAAAGGTTACATAACAATTTTTCCACAAGTGTAATTATGGTCTTAGATATTCTACAGCTTATCCTGTTCATCCTGCCGGCATATGTAGCGAATGCTGTGCCAGTGCTTCTTGGAGGCGGAGCGTATCTCGATCTCGGAAAGAATTGGAATGATGGCGGGAGGATATTTGGAGATGGAAAAACAATCCGGGGGTTCATTTCAGGAGTGGTTGCTGGAATGCTTGTCGGAATTGTAATCGCATTTTATCTTCC
>DUGF01000037.1 GCA_013331535.1 Microcaldota archaeon
CATTGGCGGAACGATAAACAAGCACGGAACATTCATGTTCAAGGCAACAAAGGTCGGAAAAGACACCATGCTATCACGAATCATAAAACTTGTTGAAGACGCGCAAATGAGCAAGGCACCGATTCAGGAACTGGTGGATAAGGTTTCGGCTTATTTTGTGCCTGTGATAATGATTGTAGCAATTGTTGCGTTCGGATATTGGTATTTTGTTGCCGCGCAAACGTTTGAATTCGCACTGATTATGGCAGTAACTGTTCTTGTCATCGCATGTCCATGCGCACTCGGACTCGCAACACCAACAGCAGTAATGGTTGGAACAGGCCTTGGGGCAGAGCATGGAGTTTTGTTCAAAACCGCAAAGGCATTACAGGGAACCGGCAAAATAAACATGATTGTGCTGGATAAAACCGGGACTATAACCAAGGGAGAACCAGAAGTAACAGACATAATCACGCTTGCAGAGCTAAAACAGATTGATATATTGAAGACAGCGGCATCTGTGGAAAAAGGAAGTGAGCACCCACTTGCAGAAGCAATAGTTCGGGCTGCAAAACAAGAAAAGATAAATCCAGAAACACTTGAGAAAGCCTCTGGATTCACTGCAATCCCCGGATATGGAGTAAAGGCAAGGCTCGGGCGGGACACTATTTATATAGGAAACAGAAAACTCATGGAAAAACAGAAGATAGCAATTGACCAGCAGAGTGAGGAAGAACTCCAGCGGCTTGAAAACGAGGGAAAAACAGCAGTTATCATCGCAGTTGGGAAATACGCAGTTGGTATAATTGCCATTGCAGATACATTGATGGAACACTCGAAAGAGGCAATAGCGGAATTCAAAAAAATGGGACTGGGAGTTGCGATGATAACCGGGGATAATAGAAGAACTGCGAACGCAATTGCACGGGATGTTGGAATAGAGCCGCAAAATGTTCTCGCAGAGGTTCTTCCCCAGGACAAAGAAATCAAAGTTTCAGAGCTGCAGAAAAGTGGAAAACACGTCGCAATGGTCGGAGATGGAATAAACGATGCACCCGCACTGGCAAAGGCGGATATTGGAATGGCAATGGGCTCGGGAACGGATATTGCAATGGAAAGCGGTGACATCGTGCTCGTAAAGGCAGACCTGCGCAGCGTGGCAACGGCAATTCGCCTGAGCAGGTTTGCAATGGGGAAGATAAGGGAAAATCTGTTCTGGGCATTCGTTTACAACGCGGTTGGAGTTCCAATAGCTGCTGGAATCCTTTACGGAACATATGGAATCCTGATAAATCCGGCGCTTGCAGGGCTTGCGATGGCACTTAGTTCTGTGTCGGTAGTAACAAACGCGGGATTAATGAGGTTTTTTAAAGATAAACGAGAGTAACGAATTATGCCCAAAGGAATGACCGACAAAACGAAGTATTCGATTGCGACAAAAACTACTGAAACCAATCCAGCTGAGACAAACACTACTGAATTTCATTCAAAAACCACCAGAGAAGTAATTTCAGAACTCCGCACAAGCGAAGATAATGGAATATCTGAAGAAGAAGCGGACGCAAGACTCTCGAAATACGGGCTTAACCTAATCTCTGGAAAGCACAAAAGAACCGCTTTGGATATAATCATCGAACAGCTCAAAAATATAGTTTTGATTCTTCTTCTAGCCGCATCCGTTGTTTCATATTTCACCGGACACATCCTCGACTCCATCGCAATAGCAGCAGCCGTAGCAATAAGCGTGATATTTGGCTTTATGTTGGAGTACAAAGCAGACCAGAGCCTGCGTGCACTTCAAGAGCTTGTAGCGCCAAAGGCGCTGGTTACGCGAGGCGGGAGGCATATCACAGTAGACGCCGCACATCTGGTTCCCGGAGATATTTTAACACTCGAAGAAGGAACAAAAGTTCCAGCAGACTGCCGCATAGTCGAAGAGTATGGATTTGAGGTAAATGAAGCACCTCTTACAGGCGAATCGGTTTCTGTTGTAAAAACAATGAAACCCTCTGATAAAAACGCGCCGTTATCTGAAAGAACCTGCATGTGCTACGCAGGCACTCTTGTAGTAAAAGGACATGCAAAATGCGTTGTGGTTTCGACTGGAGACACCACCGAGATAGGAAAAATAGCATCAACATTAAGCGAAATAGAAACCGAAGAAACACCGCTTAAGAAATCGTTGGACGAACTTGGGAAGCACATAAGCCTGGCAGGAATAGGAGTCATACTTCTTTTTTTTATTATCGGAACGCTGAACAGCATGGACCCCTCATTCCTGTTCATACTTGGTATATCGCTTGCAGTAGCCGTAGTGCCTGAGGGTCTGATTACCGTGTTAACAATCATCCTGGCAAACGGAGTTCGCACAATGGCAGAAAATAAAGCACTTGTACGAAGAATGAATGTGGTGGAAACAATCGGAAACACCTCGATTATTGTTGTTGACAAGACTGGAACGATCACCGAGGGAAAGATGTCACTTTCCGAAATTTTTTCAGATGGCAAAACAATCGGCATATCTGAAGCATGCGATGATAACAAGGCCCTGAGATACGCATCAATGTGCAACATGGCAAAGATCACTGAAAAAGGGATTGTTGGGGACGAAATGGACCGCGCAATTCTTCATGCCGCACAGCTACGGGGATTTGACATCCATTCGCTGAAGAATATGAAACCTATTTCAATGAAACCTCTGGATTCTGTGAAAAAGCAGATGTCATGCATATACGAAAATGGAGGCACTCGAAAATTCATTTCCCTGGTAAAGGGCGCTCCGGAAATAGTTCTATCACAGTGCACACATATAACTGAAAACAATGTGGAAAAACAATTGGGCTCTGACCAAAGAAAAATCCTGGAAAAGGAACTTGCACGAATGACTGGAACCGGAATGCGCGTTCTGGCGGTTGCATGCAAAGATATTGGCACTATGAGGGAAACGAGTGGAAAGCAAACCGAAGAAGACCTTACATTCATAGGTCTTCTTGGATTCAGCGACAGGTTGAGAGAAGAAGTTGCGGAAACTCTCGCAACATTCCGCAATGCAGGAATACGTGTGATGATGCTGACTGGAGACAATCTTCAGACTGCAATTTCAATAGGAAAGGAATGCGGACTAATAGATCATGAAAAGGAAGCTGTTGAATGGAAGGACCTTGAGGACAAAGAAGATGAAGAGCTGAAAGAACTTCTGAAGAAATATAATCTAATCGCACGCTCAACACCTATAAGCAAACTAAGGATAGTCGAGACACTGATTAAGGCCGGTGAGATAGTAACTGTGACCGGAGACGGAGTAAACGATGCACTAGCGCTCAAAAAGGCGCACGTTGGCGTGGTGATGGGAAGCGGAACAGATGTAAGCAAAGAAGCTGGAAGCCTTATACTAATGGATGATAATATTTCAACGCTTGCCTCAGCTATTAGATATGGAAGGGGCGTGTTTCACAATATAACTAATTTCGTGAGATTCCAGTTTACGACCAATATTGCTACGCTTGGACTATTTTTGGTTACATTCCTTAGCGGACTTCCAAGCCTGCTGACACCGATTCAGATTTTATTCATAAATATAATAATGGACGGGCCGCCAGCACTTGCGCTCGGATTTGAAAAATCCGCAGATAGTGTCATGGATGAAAAACCGAGAAAGAATCATAGCGTGCTATCCCACAAGGCACTGACTTCAATATCAATGACTGCGGTGTTTATGATAATAATAACCCTGCTCGCGTATATGTATTTTGAACCGCACGGAAAAAACACTGCGCTGACTGCAACATTCTTTGTATTCGTTTCAATGCAGCTGGCGAATTCCCTGAATTGCAGGTTTCACAAGGACCACTTCTTTTCAAGGCCATCATCTAACCCTTACTTGTTTGCCACGATAGCTGTAATGGGATTGTTGTTGTTGGTTATTGCATACGTTCCGGAACTGCAGGGAGTATTCTCGATAATAAAACCAGATAAAAACATCTTGGCGATTGCCGGGATTGCAGGACTTGGAGTGTTGTTGTTTGAAGAAATGAAAAAGGGAACGATGACTAAGCTGGTGGAGTATTGAATAATTGCCATGAGCTTAATAGTCATTGCTCACTGCTGGCTGCTCAATGCGCACTGCCAACCTCTACTTTATCGCCAACATCGTCACATTGAACAGCAGAGTTTGCCCTGCCAGCGGGTGGTTCTCGTCCATTATTGCACTTGTCTCGTTTACCAATAGGACTCGCACAAACTTCTGAGTTCCGGATTTACTGTCAAACGTGACATAGTCCTTTCCGGCTTCCAAATCGTATTTGATGGTGAACGAATCCGCAGATTTATTGACAACAATCTGTGGAAGACCATTGAACTTGAACTTTGAACCCAGGCTAAGGAGATATTCCAAATTCGCAGTTTCGTTTGTGAAGTTATAGATTGATACCAGTCCAATATTCGTCTGGAAAACTGTGTCATTTTTAATCTCAACTTTCTGGCCATTTTTAATTAGGATATTTTGGGATTCCAGCCATTCAATTGGAACCACCTCAAACCTCTCCTTTTCATAATAAAGCGGGATTGAAAACAGCTTATCTGGATCAAAAATGCCATAACCTTTTTCTGGTGGAACTTCAATCTGGCGTTTTCCACCAGCCTTCATTCCAATTACTCCCTCTACAAAGCCGTCTATCAGACCCGCACCTTTTGCAACGGTAAACGTGAGTGGGATATATTTTCTAAGGGGGTCATACGACCCAGAGGATTTTGCCACAGACTCAGAATTCGTATCATAAACCGTTCCATTTTGAAGGATTAGAACATATTCCACGGCAACTGTGTCTCCGTATTGAACTACCTTTGCAAATGTGGTGTTTGTATCCGGTTCTGGTGGCTTGATATCTGTGGGCTGTCCAATGCACCCGAATAACAGAAAAATTCCAAGGACTAAAACAACAAAAATATTTCTTTTCATGGGATTGTAATTGTTGCCATTGTTTAAAATTATTTGCATACTCCAATAAAACTATGGTTGTCCAGAGAAAAAGGGGGTTAAAACAAATTGCAATAATGGCTGCAGCGGGAGCTGCCGCAATCGGAGTAATTGCATTTACCTCGTTCATTCCCAAAATTGCACAGGAGAATCAACGACGAGACGACTCAAGCTCCAGATGGGTGCGAAAACAGATAGTACTTGCAGAAGGATTGCAACAAAGAGTTACGATACAAAAAACTATAGAAGATATCTGGCATATTGCCAAGGATGAAAGAACGGCTGGAATCCTGTTTGAAAGAGCCGTGGGATGCAAACACTGGATAGAGGAACAAAAACCTCAAGAAGAATTGATGGCAAAGGACGAAAAAGAAGAACTTACAGCAAAAAAATAAATAAAAAAAGAGTGGGGTCATAGAGATTTGAACTCTAACATGCTGGTTTCGCGGCTCTAATTCCCGCAATTAAGCGGAGAGATCTGGAGCCAGCCGCGCTACCTGGTTGCGTTTTTTAATTACGCCATGACCCCATGAGCGTAAACGAAGGGGGTCAGACTTGAAACAGCAGTTTCAAGCAGATGACCCCTAAGTAGTGAAATATTAATTAAGAAAAGGATAAATAAACCCTTTCACGTGCACATCCTATCCAACATTGCCTCAACAGGTGCGTAATCATCTGTCAGAACCTTACCGAAATCGCTTTCTTTTGGAATGTAATAGTATTCTGCAAACTTGTTTACTTTTGGATTATCGAGAATACTGCTAATGTTCAGGTCCAAATCTGTTGCAAAAACACCGATGGATTGTTTTGCATTCTTGTCTTTGCTTTCCAGGAAAATATAAATGTTTTTGAAAACTGATTTGTAAACAGCGAATTGGGATTTTATGAATTCCGAGCCTTCCCCATCAAGTGTTCCGGGAACAGTGAGCCATGAAATACCTCTGGGCGTGAGGCGATTCTTGACTGCTTTCACATACTCCAGCGTGCTCAAATGAAACGGAGTCTGGCATCCAGAGGTAAAAACATCCGTGCGGATTACATCGTATTTTTTTCCGCTCGCATCATTAAGGTATGCCCTGCCGTCACTTATGATATGAGTAGTTCGTTTCGTGTCTGGATAACCGAAATAAGCATGGCAAACTTCAAACGTAGTTGGATCAAGCTCCACACTATCAACTGAATAATTTGTATTTTTCAAAAGATAGGTTTGCTCGGTGCATGCACCTGCGCCAACAGTAAGGTAATCCGTTGCATTAGGCGACATAAAAGGAATCAAAGAAATGAATTCCGTATGAAGATAGAACAAAGCGCCGCTGCTCGAGCTATTTGCTTCGGAGCTATTACCGTTGCCGACTGCTTTTATGGCTGCCTGCGGATAGCGGTCCATGAAAAGAACCCTGGCATCGCTGAATTCACGAACTGAGAGAAGATAATATGGGGTTTCGGTTGCGTATATTATGTCTCCGTTCTCTGGATATTTGAGAAATCCGGAATACGACAAACTTGCGGAAATAATGAAAAAAACAGCGAAAATCGCGAATTGGACTTTCATTGAATTTTTTGAGCCGCTCTTGAGCGAAACCGCAAGAAGGAATAGCACCACTCCTATGCCGTAGATTATTGCCTTTGTTCCAAAAAGCGGAATTAGGATGAAACCTGCAAGAAATGTTCCGAGAATACTTCCTGCAGTTGAAATCGCGAATATTTTTCCTGAAGAGGAACCAACAGCCTCAACCCGCTCGGTAGTCAGCCTGATAATATATGGTGAAACCATTCCCATCAATGCTGCTGGCATGAAAAACAGCACCAGCGCGGCAACAATGCTCCCGAGTTTTGGATCAAGTTTCATTCCGAAATCCATCATGAACGGAGAGAGTAACGGAATCGCGATAACAAAAAGCGCGGAAATAAGAAAAATTGCTGAAAGGTGGTCCACATTCCGGTGCTTGTCCGCAATCCTTCCTCCAAAATAGTATCCAATCGCAAGGGCAAACATGATTACTCCAATAAGAGAGGTCCACACATACAATGAAGTTCCGATGTAAGGTGCGACAATCCTGCTGCCAAGAATTTCAAGAACCATTATACATGCGCCTGAGATAAAGGCGGTTATGTCAAAATTGGATAATTTCATGCAGGAATATCCTTGCAAAGAATTATAATCGCTGTTAGGAGGTGACATGGATTACAGATATCCTGAGACAAGAAGGTTTTCTTGTCTCAATCTATACTGAACCAACGACCGATAAATCGATGATTCGATTTATGGTGTCGTAATCGACGATTCGATTACGAGCATGCTCATGAACGAATCGTCGTTCATGACATCCATTGAACGGATCGCCGTTCAATCGGAGATGAAACTTAAATTTTAAAATCGATATTACTTAGTTGGTTCAGTATATGTTATGGCATGTTGCGATAAAAGACCGATTAACCAAACATATATATTTTTATAGTTTTGGTTAATCAATATATCCATGGCAATTCCATTGGAAAAACGGCTCAGGAAAAGGCTTCATGCAGAAACCGCAATGCTACAGGATGAAGTAATGGACACGCTTTATTCTATAGAAAATAAACTTGTGCTTCATGGAGGAACTGCAATATGGCGTTGCTACGGCGGCAACAGATTTTCGGAAGATTTGGATTTCTACTGTAAAGACATCCATGAGATAGAACGGCAACTGAATAAGAAGATAAACGAGAGGGGCCTTGTTCTGCAAAAATTCAAAAAAACCGAAAACCTGGTTTTCTGCAAAATTTCTAATGGTACTGTTGAAGTACGCGTTGAGATTAATTTCGCGGTAGACAAACGTGCTGTTGCAAGGCAGTATGAAAAAGCAGATGGCAGCCTGATGGATGTGTTTACGCTTTCTGAAGAAGAGCTTATTCTTGAAAAAATCTCCGCGTATGAAGCTAGAAAGTTTATTCGTGATATATACGACGTTTATTATCTCTCTGGCCACATCAAGGATAATTCAAAGGTCCAGAACAGGCTGAAAAAGGCGCTTTTAATCTTGCCAGAGCCTGTTGACGAAAGCAACCTGCGCGTCTTGTTGTATTCCGGGGCAATGCTGTCGTTTAGTCAAATAGCTGAATCATTGAAAAGGCGGTTCCTATGACCTACACGAAAAAAGCACTTGGGCATTTCGGGAATCTGCCTGCGTTCACAATAACGGATTTACGGGTTTTTCTCAAAGGCATAAAACCACGATACCTCAACCTGCTTATCCATAATCTTAGGTCAAAACACGGGCTTAGACGAATTGTTAAGGGGGTTTACACGTTCAAGGAAGAAATGCAAGTGGTTGGTTTTGGTTTCAGGCCATTTTATTACGGGCTTCAGGATGCATTATCGCTAAGAGGGCTATGGGAGCAGGAAACAAACCCGGTTGTAATCACTCCGCGCAAGATGCGCTCTGGAATGCGGCATTTTATCGGAGGAAACTATCTGGTCAGGCACATAAGCCGAAGGATGTTTTTTGGTTTTGAAATGATAAAATATTATGATTTTTGGATACCAGTATCTGACAATGAAAAAACTCTGATAGATTTGATCTACTTCAAAGAACCAGTGCCTGGAGAATTGTTTCAGAATATAAACAAAAAGAAGTTGCGGATTTATCTAAAAAGGTGCCCAGGGCATGTTGCCAGAATGGTGGATAAGCGTATGAAGATGAGATTATGAGAACACTGACAAAATATCTGACCTTCAACACGCGAAACAAAATTGAATTCGTGCGGATTACTGACGAAATTGAGAAAGCAGTGCGCGAATCCGGAGTGAAAGAAGGGCTTGTTTTGATTAATCCGATGCATATAACTGCAGCGGTCATTGTAAACGACAACGAAAGCGGGCTTCATGCGGATTACAAACGGATTCTCGAGCAGTTAGTTCCGTACGGCGCGGATTACCGGCACAACGACAGCGGGGAAGATAATGCCGCGTCGCACATCTGGCGTCAGTTAATGGGGCATCAGGTTGTTATGGCAATAACAAACGGAAAACTGGATTTAGGAACCTGGGAACAGATTTTCTATTGCGAGTTTGACGGACGACGGAATAAACGGGTTTTGGTTAAGGTTATTGGGGAGTGATCTATGGAACAAATGAGTCGAGCTCAGATGCCTGTAACCAGAAGATGGATGCAATGTAGATTGCGTAAAAGAGTATAAAGACGATGCCAGACATCTTTTTCATTTCTCCTCTTATCGCACCAACATAAAGAAGCAACATATTCGCAACGATTGCGAACAACAACGCGGCTATGAAAACAGATATTTTTACGTCTATCGGGTGTATTGCAGCTGCCGTGCCAAGCACAAGCGTAAGGTTGGTCATGTTACTGCCAATTGCATCACCAAGCGCCATTCCATAATGCCTTTTTCTTATCGCCTGCAGGTCAACTGACAACTCTGGAAGGGAGGTCCCGATTGCGATTATAGTTGCTCCTATGAACGACCTTGCAACTCCTGCGGCGGAAGCAAGAGAAACAGCATATTCGACTACAAAACCAGAACTTATAAATACAAGCAGAATCCCAAGGCAAAAAAGCAGAAATGCACGCAAAGCCTTGTGTTTGGTAACAGAATTATTGGAACCGTCAGCAACTCGTTTCTTTAACAGTGTGTACACGACATATAAAACAAACAGAAGAAGAAGCACTACTCCCTCAATCCCGCCAAGAACTTGCCCTTGGATGGAACTGTTGAATATTATATATGCCGAAAGGACGGTCGTTAGTAAGAGAACAAACCCAACATCTCTAAGGTCTTCTTTTCTTATCTTAAAACCATACAAGATTGCGCCAGCCCCAAGCACCAGCAAAATGTTTGCAATATTTGAACCAAAGACATTTCCGGCGGCGATTGCACCCTCTCCTACTGTGGAAGACACTACGGAAACAGACAACTCTGGGAGAGACGTGGAAACGGAAAGAAGGATGAACCCAATTGCCATTGTCCCAATGTTGAAAAAACGGGACAGAATATATACGTTGTCAACAACAATAGTCGCAGATTTTGAGAGCAATACTATGAATGAAAGAAGCAAAAGCAACTCTAACAACATGGGAAAGTAACCGTGCAAAGTTTTTTAATCAAGACAGGGGGATTAAAGTTATGCACTCCGCAATAGAAAAACTACGCTCCCTTGCAGAAGAAAATAAAACGATCCTTTGTTTTGGGATAGACCCGAACATGGAAAAGATAGACGGAAAAGGAGGGGGCGGAACCACAGAGGAGGAAATCGTCTCTTATTATTCCTCGATTACTGACGCGCTTCTTGACGAGAACCAAATCTCCGCGATAAAGCCGAATTATGCGTATTTTGCACAGTATGGGTTTGACGGGCTTCGTGCGCTCAAAAACATTATTGAACAGTATCAGAACCGCACGTTCGTAATTCTTGATGGAAAACGCGGGGATATTGGAAAATCATCAGATGCATATGCACGCGAGGTTTACGATTTCTGGGGTGCTGATGCCTGCACGATTTCGCCATATATGGGCAGTGACTCGATTGCCCCATTCCTGCGGGATGGAAAGCTTGCGTATGTTTTGTGCCGCACGTCCAACGAAGGCGCAAAGGATTTCCAGGAGAAAAAGGTCGGACGGAAATACTTATACGAATTGGTAGCAGAAAAAGCAGTTGGATGGAACGGAAGCAATGCCGGCAATACATGCGGTCTTGTGGTCGGTGCAACGAGCGATTCAATCGTGCGGATTACAAAAATAACAAAAAATAAAATTCCGCTTTTGATTCCCGGAATTGGAGCGCAGGGCGGGGATCTGAAAATGGTAATGAATGCAATAAGCGGGAAAAACAGCGATCCGTACATCCACCGCATAAACGCATCATCATCCATCGCATTCGCATACGAAAAACAAGGCGGAAAGCCAAAGGATGCGGCGTTAAATGAGGCAGGTAAAGTGAACGATGGAATAAGAAAATTATTGTGAATAATTGAGGTGATTTTATGAAAAAGGCTGTTTCCGAAAGACCGAGTGTGCTTAATCGGCATCTTCATATTGCCGTTGCATTTGCAGCTGCAGTCACTGTTTCAGCACTTTTTATGAAACCCTTAGAAGAAGGGCCCGGAACATTGGTTGGAAAAGTAAAAATCTGCCAAGTAGACGGAGCATGCACAGAAAAGAGATTTCCACTGACTAAAGGAACTGGTAGACTGGATGTTGGAGGCGCAGTATCATTTGGAAAAACAAAGGTTACTTTACTTGAGTGCAACGGGCAGCATGCTACAATGTTAGTAGAGTTTCCGATGATTGCATATAACCAGTTTAACTCAACAGTGATTACAACAGTTGCATTGGGTGCAAAACAAATGTCTTTGGGCGACTCGGTATTTTCAACCAGAATTGCAGCACGAAAACCGTCGGATGGAAGCCTGGATGGAAAAATAGAAGTATCTGTTTGGACCCCGGTTTTGGACGGAATATAACGCCAGTTTATTTCTTCTTTATATGGCTTATCCGAGTGAAATCTCTTTAGAAACCCCAGCACCCGAATTCGCCTTTGGTATCGCCTTCTTTGGAATTAGGAAAATTCCCAACAGCGAAAGCACTGCAAGACCTGCAAACATTCCAACAGGCCTAAGCAAAGCTCCTCTTAGAACCTCGCTTGCACCGCCAACTGCTGCTGAAATCGCTTCAGTAAGCTGTACTGGAACTTCCGGACCAGCAATTGAAGAGGAAATCTTGGACAATATTGCCGGAAATGCGAAATATGCAATGCCCAACAGAACAAGATTTATTATTATAAGAATCAGGGACTGGAAACATAGCGTGCGCAACGCATTCCTGAAACTCCAGTCATCAATGAAAAGAAATAGCAGCGCAATAATCATCAAAAATATGAACACACCAACAAGCGGGATAAATAAAGATGAAAGAAACAATGCTTTTGGCATGAATTCGGAGGTCAACGCAGAGGTTACCGGCTTGGTGAGATCCTTTGAAAGTTCGGTTTTGAATCCGATTATGTCGGTTACTTCTCCGGTTGAAACCTTTGCGCAGATATCCTTCATATTAAACTGCATCATCCTGTCTCCGTCTCCTTCTGGAGTCTCTTCACTGGCAGCAGCCACTAGCTCTGGATTCTGGCATGCCAGCTTTAACTGCTCAAAATCAACATCAGTGGATGAAAGCTCTGGCAGTTGGCTTTCAAGGGTTGCAAGGGCAATCGGAGAAAGCCCTTTTTCAATAGAAGCAGAAAGTGCCTGGATGTCCTGTGGAATGGAAAAAAACATAGCTGCAAATGAAAGCGCAAGAAAACCGATACCCAAAAGAACAAAGGAAATCAAGCCAATGAGAAAACTTTTTATGCCTACCATGGTTTGTGATAATGTGGCAAGCATTAAGAATATTATCAAACGGTTGAAGCTTCCTTCAAAATATTCGCACAAAGGCCAAAATGGAAAATTGCTGATTATAGGCGGAAGCAGATGGTATCATGGCGCGCCAATGCTTGCTATTCTCGCTGCACGAAGATTCGTTGATCTGGTTTATTTCTATCCCGGTGAATGGAACGAGCAGATTGTTAAGGCAGTTAGAACCATTCCTGAAGTTATTGTTCTCCCGAATCTTAGGAGAATAGAAGAAATGGATTGCGTTCTTTTTGGGATAGGGCTTGGAAACGCACTGTTTCCTGCACAGATTCTGCAACGTGCAAAACGATTGGTGATTGACGGAGATGGATTGAAATTGATTAAAGGACGGAGGGAACTGGCAAAAGGAGCGGTTCTCACCCCGCACGAAGGAGAATTTCGCGTATTGTTCGGAATAAGCGGAACAAAAGAAAACGTAAAGAAAGCGGCGAAGAAATATGGATGCGTAATCCTGAAGAAGNNGGGCGGAACGGGAGACGTTTTATCTGGGTTTGTGGCTGCGCTTGCGTGTAAAAATGAACCGCTCGTTGCTGCAGTGACTGGTGCGTACATCTGCGGTGCCACTGGAAACTCTCTGAAAAAGGAATTCGGATTCAATTTCTCAGCAAGCGATTTGGCAAGCAGACTGGCGAAAACAGTTAAGCAACTAAGTTTATAAACTATTTGACATACTTAACAACATATGACGCACAAAAAAGTAGAACCACCGAGAGTACGCATTGTTCCTTCTAGGTGACATCCATTCAAAAGGCGAGAAGCACTTGAACACAATGGCCTGGAAATGCGCAGGGCAGAACGAGAACACTTGAAATCTGTAAATGAATGCAAAAGGAGAAGGTCTAAACTATCAGCTTCAGGACAATTCGTAAAGGCAGGGAAAGAATTGGAGGATGCCACCGAATCAATGAGAGAGGCGTATGGAATAACCCCTGATGAAACCTATAAAAACGAGGCAAAGGAACTCATGGCTGCCGCAAGAGCGGAATATACTCGCGAGAGAAGTATACGCCCAACTCCAGAAATATCTGAGATACTTGCAGAGTTCTGCGAAAAATACGAAGGAACTGGTGTCAACAGATATTATAGAGGAGAAGCCGAACAGATCAGGGCGCGAGAAAATCATTCAACGGAGTTTCACGCACTTATGGAAGTATACCGTACGGAAAAAGAGATTATTG
>DUGF01000079.1 GCA_013331535.1 Microcaldota archaeon
CTGCTCTTGCCAAGCACTTAAACATTACCGTTTCAACGATAAGCGATTATGAAAGCAACAGAAGACAATCCCCTGGAACCGCAGTGATAAAACGATTCGTTCATGCACTTTTTGATATTGACGCAAAGAATGGTGGCGCGATAAGCCAAAGACTTACTGAAAGGGAAAAACCAACTGACCAGTACTTTGAAGTTCATGAATTCGCAAGGGGAATAACCCTAAAGGATTTTGTGGAAATAATCCGCGGAAAGGCAATAACAAACGAGGATTTGCTTGAAGGAAAGAAAATCTACGGATATACTCTTATAGACAGCCTTAAGACAATTCTTGAAATGCCATTCTCATTCTTTCAATCGCTATACGGCAACATAAACGAGAGGGTATTTATTTTCACAGGAGTTTCAACAGGAAGAAGCCCGATGGTAGTTATAAGAGTCAGCCCGTCAAAACCTTCAGCAGTAGTAATGCATGGGATAGAAGGAGAAAAAATGGATAAACTGGCATTAAAGATTTCTGAAAAAGAACGCATCCCGATGATAACTACAAAACTGAGTGTTCAGGAAATGAAAGAGGCACTGAACAAGATATAATATCCCTTATACTGAGACAGAAAAGTATTTCCGTCTCATATATACACAACCAAAATAGGATGACTTAAAAAATGAATTCTACATTACTTGGTTGGTTGTGTATATGGCAGAAAAGAAAACTAAATTCATAGTTGTAGCCGGATCAATCATGTCAGGACTGGGTAAGGGAATATTAACTTCTTCTATCGGAAAGCTTTTGCAGGCCAGAGGATACAATGTCATACCAATCAAATTTGACGGATATTTGAATGTTGATTGCGGAACAATGAATCCGTTCAGGCACGGAGAAGTATTCGTGCTTGATGATGGCACTGAAGTAGATATGGATTTTGGAACCTATGAACGATTTTTGAATCTATCAATACCTGGTACAAGCAGCATAACTGGCGGAAAGGTATTCTCAAGGATTATTGAAAAAGAGCGAAAGGGAGAATATCTCGGAAGAGATGTCCAATTTGTTCCACACCTGACTGATGAGATAAAGGACAGAGTACGCGAAGTGGGAAAGAAAAACAATGCAGACATCGTATTGATAGAAGTCGGTGGAACTGTTGGGGATTTGGAAAATGGATATTTCCTTGAGGCAATGCGCCAACTTTCATTTGAAGAAGATAACCTGTTATTTATACAACTTACATATGTGCCAAGCTTATCTGAAGGGGAATTGAAGACCAAACCAACCCAGCATGCAACCAGGTTATTGCAAAGCATGGGGATACAACCACACATGGTCATATGCAGGGAACAAGAACCGCTTACTGAAGAGGCAAAGAAGAAGATAAGCGCATACTGCAATGTAAAAGAAGATGCTGTTTTTGATGATCCAATGGTAAGAACGGTTTATGAATTGCCGCTTGTATTGGAAAAACAGGGGATTTACAAGGTTATCGCGGAGAAACTCGGACTTGATGAAAAACGCGAGGTGGATTTGAAGGAATGGAAAAAGGCTGTGGATAAAATAATTGAGCCAAAGGGTAAAGTTCTCAAGGTTGCTATTGTCGGAAAGTATACTGCAGTAAAAGATGCATATGTGAGTGTAAAGGAAGCATTAGTTCACGCGGCATCTGCAATAAATCATGGATTGGAAGTAAAATGGGTGGAATCTGCAGATTTAGAAGGAACCCCTGGTGGGGTTGAAAGAAAACTAAAGGAATTTGATGCCATATTGGTTCCGGGAGGATTTGGAAAGCGAGGAGTTGAAGGAAAGATAAATGCGATCAAATGGGCACGTGAAAATAAAGTTCCTTATCTTGGACTTTGTCTTGGACTGCAATTAATGACTGTTGAGTATGCAAGAAATATCTGCGGAATGAATGGAGCAAACTCAACTGAATTTGATAAGGAAACAAAATACCCTGTTATTGATATATTACCTGAACAGAAGAAAATAACGAAAATGGGGGCTACAATGAGATTGGGTGCTTATGATTGCGAATTAAAAGATGGAACGATTGCGTACAAATCATACGAAAAATCGGGCAGATCAACGAAAATATCCGAACGACACAGGCACAGATACGAAGTTAATCCTGATTTTGTGGAACCGCTCGGAAACTGCGGGCTTGTGATAAGCGGAACACACCCTGAAAGCGGAGTCGTTGAAATCGTTGAATGGCCGGAAAAATTCGGATTCGGTGCAGCAACACAGGCACATATTGAATTGAAATCAAGACTGGCAGAACCAGCACCTCTTTTTGTTGCGTTCCTGAAGGCGGCATCTGAACGCGTGGAAAGAAAATCGTGAACCGGACACGAAACTCAAGACTCGAGACCAACCTTTTTATTATCTTAGGGACTTAGATAACGCTTATTGGGCCTGTAGCTCAGCCTGGTTAGAGCGACGGTCTTATACGACGTCATCTAATACAAACGTATGAGACAGTCTGAGTTAGCCGTAGGTCCTGAGTTCAAAGGATTCTTGTTCGAGGAACTCAAAATCAAATGCCCGAACAGGAAACTGAGATTCTCAGCAGGCCCACTTTGCTCACAAATTGGGACGGAAGTGAAATCGCAATTTCACAACCGGCCCACTTCTAATTATTGGCATAGTGTCTTGAGTTATACTTCTCGGGTCTCGCAGAGCTTGTTGCACAACCCGAGATAAAACCAATCGTGTTCCGCGCGAACCCGAAGGGTGAAGCGCAGCAAGCGCGTAACCTCGGAAAAGTTGGTGAAGCGCGGCTAGCCTACTAAGGAGTTATGCAACAAGGCCGTCTCGCATCTTGCGTTCTGGTCTTGCCAAAGCAAATATTATAAACCGTTGTATTCGATATAATTTTATGAGTTATAAAAAAATGCTTAGGTATACTGAACATGCCGAAGCACTTGCGAAAACAATCGGTTTGGTTGGCACTCAAACTAACTTTGCTATTCTGCGAAGGCGTCTTGATATCTGGAAAACAACTACGGAGGTCAAAATCCCTGTTGTGTGGGTTAAAAATGCGATTGCAGATACTAAGAACGCGCTCAAAGATGAAACCTCAAAATGCGATTGCAGATACTAAGAACGCGCTCAAAGATGAAACCTCAAGATTGGAAGATTTTATGAGAAATGCGCCCCCAAACATATACCCAGAAGGTGCGAAAGTTACCCGTGTTACATCTTCTGACGGCAAGGTGCATGTCGAAATGCCCCTTCCTGCTGATTGTGTTTTCGGAATTGCGATGCATGGAGATGAACTCAATAAAATCGCTATGGCTAAAAACGACTGGCAGAATATGCAGAAGGTCTTCAAAAAAGCGCGTTTTTGTGGAATTATTAGGTATATTTGTTATGGTGCAAGTGCAGTAACAGTAGTTGCGGCGCTAATTACCAGGTTTTCGCCTGCATTCTATTCTTTCCTCAGCGCATATGTTCCCGCAGCTTTCGGGGTAGTCGGAGTAGTATTCGACATAATCGCTGAACGAATCCAAAAAACAATCCCCATGCAGTTCGAAGGGATGGTTTCCGTAGATGAAACCGTCAGGGTCCTTAATTCTACCAAAAAAGAGATTACGGAACTACTTGGGCGTATTGAAAAGGCGCTCGGATAAGCACATCTTTATATTCTTTTTCTACCACTTATTAGTGCATGGCATATCAACTACTGACAAGAGAACAACGGGAGCGTATACACTTCCACATGAAAAAAGAGATTTTTTCCAGGTGCCTGCAAGAGGGTGGGCCTGTAGAAAAAACGATAAACAGAACGTCATATTATCTGGGATATTGCTGCGAGAATCTTGCAACATCCGAATTTGAAAGCATGCGCGGTGCATTTGTTAAAGAAGTATCTGCAGTATTAGGAGTGCGAGATCTTATTATACTCTTACCAGCTGGAGTTCTTTCTCCAACTCTTGAAGCATATGAAAGAATGCTTGCAGACCCCGCCGATGAGGTAAGGCATGCCGCAATAAACGGGCTGATAGAACCTTTTCTATTCGGAAATACCGCAGAAACGATGATGGCAAGAATACAAAGCCGCGAAATGACTGAAACGGATATCGGATGGATGCTTAATGTGCTGGAATTTTTTTCCAGAACATTACAAAATACGCCAGAACGTATCCGCGATGGGGAACAGACGCGCAACTTTGAAGCGAATGTTGACGCAGTTGCACATTGCCTGTTCACGGTGCTGGACGAAACAATGGATGAATTGCTGAAAAGAAGCGTCGGAATTCTCGGAATGCTTAGAAGCTCTACTGTAACCGAGTACCTGGTTCAAGGATTAGATGGGTTCCTTGGAGAGATTCGCAAAAATGAAGCGCATGGGGACATGACACTAGTGACCATGTGCAGAAATATGTCGGATACATTGGAACTTGTAAGAAATCGAAGGATGATGACAGCTATTGAACCGCTCTCGGAAATGTTGCGGATTGGAGGAGACCCGGATAACACAATATGTGTGAATGAAGACCTGATTGCAGCTATCGGAAGAACACTTACTGATTTGGGAGTTCCAAGCATAGTATACGCAAGAAAAACTGTTTTTGGAAACACGAAATGGACCGGCCTGCAACCACCTACAGAGGAATTACAATGAGCATTCAGAAATTTAGGCACGCTTGAACAAATAGAATCGTGGATAAACGGACTCAAACCTTCAGCTTCCCTCTGAACTTAAGATAAGTCGCATATTCGATGTATTTTTTCAGCTCAATGTAATCCTTGGTTATCGGAGCAAGCCCGCGCTTTTTCTTTATCCCATCCTGAACTGTAATCGCAAATGAATCGCTTCCAGCTCCACTTCCAAATGATGTAACCAGCACCTTGTCACCTGGCTTTGCCTCGTCAAGAACCGCTGAAAGACCAAGCATACTTGCCCCGGAATAGGTATTTCCAATTATTGGTGTGAGGAGACCAGTTTTCAGTTTTTCCGCTGGGACACCGAGTTTTTTCGCAACCTCAAGCGGGAATTTCGCATTTGGCTGATGAAACACAATATAATTGAAATCCTCAAATTTCATTCCTGTTTTCTGAAGAAGCCCCTGAGTTGCACTGATTACATGTTTCATATAAGCAGGAGCTCCGGTAAATCTTCCTCCATGGCTTGGATAATCCGCATGCTGGCGTCTCCAGAAGTCTGGTGTGTCGGTAGTATAGGAAAAAGTCGCATCAATTGTAGCGATAGCGTGCGGTTCACTAGCTTTTCCGATTATAAACGCGGCCCCGCCACTTGCAGCAGAATATTCTAGCATATCTCCAGGTCTTCCCTGTGCAGTATCAGCTCCTATTGCCAGTCCGTAATCTACCATTCCAGAACCAACGAGCCCCATACAAATCTGAATATTCGCTGTCCCTGCCTTGCATGCAAATTCAGTATCCGCGGCAGTAAGATTTGGGGTTGCACCTATTGCTTCGGCTACAACAGTTGCAGTAGGCTTTACTGCATACGGATGACTTTCGCTTCCGACATAAACCGCGCCGATTTGCGTTGGTTGGATTTCCGCACGCTTCAACGCATTGCGGGCAGATTCGACTGCAATGGTTGCCGCATCTTCGTCAATGCCACCAACTGCCTTTTCCTTTATTCCAAGACCTTTTTCGATTCGGCTTGGTTCCTCGCCCCATACACGGGCGATGTCGGCGGATTTTATTCTATATTTTGGAATGTAAACGCCATAACCTACAATGCTTGCTAAAGGATGAAGATCGACCATAGAAATCACTTGATTTCTATATTTGACGGGACGCAACCCATCAACCCATAGAAATCGTTTTTCTTATGTGTTTTTGGATTTAAAAACCTGTCCGAAGGAGATACGGCTATTGGCGAAGTTGAGATATTATAGAAAATGAGTTCCGGCACCTTCCCTTGGCACAAAAGGAAGCAGTGGATTGGCCGTATCTACGTCATACAATGTAACCAGTCTGATAACTTCATCCGCATTTCTTCTTTCGCGCAATCCTGCAAGCAAAAGACCTTTTACTGCGCCACCAGTCTCTTCAAGACGCCTTGTCAAATATGCGGTTGTATGCGGACCAAACGGAACATACAACTCAGTTGGAATCGCAAACTGCTCTCTCATCACATGAAGCATTTTTCCATCATAAACCCCCAAAAGAAGCTGGACCCCTTTGACATGTGTGTGCATCCTGCGATGAAGGAGAATCGCCCTAGCGATTTGTTCTGAATGATGGCTTGCGGGATACATCTGTNNAACAGACTCTACGCCGCAAGTTTCTATAAATTGCATCATACGCGCAAGGTTTTCATGCATTTCTTTAATATCTTTGAAATCGGCCTCGGCAACATAAACTCCGCGAACAGGGCAGATTATCACTGGCAGACCATTGACTCTTGAAAATTTTACGAGTTCGCGAACATCCTCTATAGTGCGGTGCAAATACGCTTGCAACGCGATTTCGATTCCGCCAGTATTTTCAACTACGGCCATTTTGTATGCGTTAATCAAATCATTAATCGTATCTTTTTTCTCTGCGTCAAACCGAACTAAAATCCCTAGTTTTACGAGATAATTAGTAACCCATAACATAAGCCGGATATCTCCATCAAACTGACCAAGCCTCATTGCAATGCTTGCATTAAGGTATTCCGCGTGGACGATATCCCCGACAAACCTGATGCGGTCTGCACGCTCTTGTTTTGTTCCGGAAACATTGCCGTTTTCTCCAAGAAGATCAAGGATAACATGACTACCTGCTTGATTTATTTTCTTTACCTTTGCCACCGTATCCGGAACGTTCGTTCCACCAAGATAACGACGCGCAGCAAACCCAAAAAAGCGATCCGAAGGAGTTGGTTTGCCCAAATCAATATGACGAAGAGAATCAGAGGATTGTAATCGGGATGAAGTTGGACTTGTCAAAAGAGCGGGCATAGATGCACCGCATGAAAACTTGTCGGCAAACAAATAAAAAGAATCCGAATCCCAATTTGATGGAAATCCGTTACTATTTAAAACCCATTAATATATTAATAGTTTACATATAGTCAGTATAGGACATGCTAAGAGTATGTGAAATATTGGAGATGTTCTTATGTCAAAGAAAATAAAATGCGCGGTTGTCGGTGTTGGTAATTGCTTTGCAGGACTTGTTCAGGGGATAGAATACTACAAACAGCATCCAGAAGAGGAAGTAATAGGCATAATGCACAAGGAGATTGGTGGTTACTCTATTTATGATATTGAATTTGTTGCTGGGTTTGATGTTGATTCAAAAAAGGTCGGAATGAAATTAAGCGATGCGGTTTACGCAGAACCTAACAAAGTTAAATGGATGGATAAACTTTCCACCATGCAGGATGTAGCAGTAATGCAATCTCCAAGATTAGACGGGGTAGGGCATTATGTTGAAAAGGTTGTTGATGCGATTCAGGATAAACCAGAGGAAGAACTTAAAGAAAAAGCGATAAAAGAATTAAAAGACAAAAAGGTTGAGATTCTTGTTTCATATCTTCCTGTTGGAGCGGATAAGGCAACACAATTCTGGGCGCAGGTTTGCCTTGATACAAAAATAGCAATGGTAAACTGCATGCCAAGTTTTATTGCATCAGAACCAAAATGGGCGGAACGATTCAAGAACTCACAAATTCCCATAATTGGCGACGATATAAAAGGCCAGGTCGGAGCAACAATCGTGCACAGAACAATGGCAAAACTATGCGACGACCGCGGAACAAAGATTGAGAAGACATATCAGATTAACGTCGGTGGAAACACGGATTTTTTAGGGATGAAAGAACAGGAGAGACTTCAATCCAAAAAGATAAGTAAAACTGAATCTGTTCAAAGCCAATTAAGACAACGACTTCCTGACGAACAGATTTACGTCGGACCAAGCGATTTTATCCCATTTTTGGGCAACACGAAATTAATGTTCATGCGCATTGAAGGCAGGATGTGGGCAGGGATTCCATATAATATGGAAGTTCGACTTGAAGTGGATGACAAGGCGAACAGCGCGGGTATAGTAATAGATGCCATACGACTGGCTAAAATCGCGCTTGAACGAAAACTCGGCGGACCGATTGAAGCAGCATCGGCATATTTAATGAAGCATCCACCAAGACAAATGAGCGATCCTGAAGCAAGGGCGGAACTGGAGAGATTCATTAAAGGATGAGCCGGAATATAAATAAAATAATGAGTGACGACTAGCTCAAACTCACATCTAAAAATTCGACATTGGAAGCTTTGGTTTTTTGCAATTCCAAACCTTCCTGAAGGATAGTTTCGAGATGAAGCCCTATTGCTTCCTTNNCTTAACGTTGCTTTCTGCTTCGGCTTTGGTTTTCCCTTGAGAAACCACCCCACGCAATGATGGCACCGTAGCTACCCACATCCCGTCTTCGTCCTTATCTAACAAAATTTTAACTTTCACAATTAGTATTATGAGTGAACTTATTTTAAAATCTATCCGTAGAAAAGCCCTTATGGATAAACTGCCGGTCTTGTCTGCAACTGAATTACTGAAAATACTGGCAAAACTAGGGTATTACACGGTTCGACAAAAAAGCTCCCACATGACTTTGCGCAGTACGAATTATCCTCCGATAACAATACCGATTCATAAAGAAATTGCACGCGGAACACTAAGGGCGATAATACGCGAAGTTGGGATAACCAAGGAGCAATTCGAACGATTAATTGAGGGGAATTGAATGTTAAAATCCACAAAAACCGCTGAAAAAGCATCTGGTGCACTCGGAAAACTCTTCGCGTTTGTTCAGCTTGACCCGAATTCGCTTACTCTTACGTCCGTGTTTCTGGCGATATTGGGATATCTTGCATATGCTCCGTCTCTTGAGGCAATGATTACATCTTTTCTTCTCTTCCTTATTGCCTTCTTCCTTGATGCCATAGATGGTGCGGTTGCCCGGGCACAGAACAAAACGAGCAAGGAAGGGGCATTCCTTGACGGAATTTCCGATAGGATTGTTGAATTTTTCCTTTTGCTTACGATACTGCAAATCTTTGAATTTAATGGTTGGATGCAAACCGTTGTCGTATCCATACTTTTCTTCGGGACTGGCATGACTTCTTTTGTAAAGGCATATGCAGAGCATAAGGGGATATTAACGCACGAGCAAGCAGAGAAGATGCCAGGAATCCTTGAACGGACGGAAAGGAGCATCCTGTTGCTGGTTGCGTTCGTGCTGTTGATTTTCGGATACCCGCAATACGGGATTTATGTTTTGTATGCCGTGGCTGCGCTTTCGTTCGTAACGTTTTTGCAGAGGTTTTTTGGGGCGCTTTATAAGAAAGGATAAGGTTTTAAACTATTCTATCTATAAATTACCACATGACAACAGGACAAGCATTAAAAAATGGGCAAGCACCAACATTCAGAGAGAAACAAACAGACAGGTTTAGAGAGATTATTGTACGAGAACCAACAATAACTGCAATGCCACCTGGGAAATGGCATGTTTGGGCGAAATTAAAGGCAATTGGAAGTAACCGAAAGGAGCTCAGACGCGCAGAACAGGAATACGTGGCTGCTGCAAAAGAATGTGAGGATAATTCTGATTATTGGAGATACCATAAACATTATGAACGAGCGATTATACTCCTTGAAAAAGCGGCAGAATTTCTTGAAAAAGCGGATAAAATAGAGCCGGGATACATGTATAAATGCCTTGAACTGCGCCGTGATGCCTGCACCAGTTATGGAAGCAAAGACAGAACCCGGGAAAGCAAAACCCCGGAACTTATGGAATGCGTTGCCAGATGTTATGATGAGCTCGGCAATAGAACAATAGCAGAAGAACTTGCAACTGCTGCGGGTGAAATGAGGAGACGAATTAGAGATATCCCATCATATTCGGCACTAATGGAAATTTATAGATTGCAAAGAAGGATAATTGAATTAAACGCAGAGGGCAAATCGAATGAAATAAGTAAACTATTATCCCAGATTACAGATTTGGTATTGCTCGCATCAAGGGAGTTTGAAAAACCTTATGAATTTCAAAACGGTATATGGGAGTATATGAAAAATCAGTGCAGAAAATTTTCGGAATATGGACAAGGAAATATATTGGATAAGTTCAGAAGCGACTTATTTGGATATTCATATCTTGGATGAGTTTAGAACAAATATATTTAGGTACCGACCATAAAAGTTTCCAGGAAAGTTAATCCTCAAACAGTTTCCTCTGCTTTATTGTTTCCATCGTCTCCCAACTAGTTCGAACATGCCCGCGTAATTTAGCAAGGGCGCCTTTATCAAGAAGAACCGCACGAGTTTTTGGGTCAGAAGGATATCCACTTCCGAAATCAACCCCTGTTTTTGATTTAATTTCCTCGACAATAGCATCGCGTCTGAGTTTTGCCGCAATTGAAGCCGCAGCCACAATTGAATAGTTCTCATCGGCCTTGTGTTGAGCCTCGAATTTTTTTACCCCGAATTTCTCCATGCGTTTTCGGAAGATCCATTCATACCTATCAGGAAGGTCAATCATAATATCTGCAGACTGGTTTGAAGGAAGATGTTTTACCAACCCTGCCATTCCTTTTGCTTCAATATCATTAAGGGATTCGTTATTAGCACGTCGTTTGTCTATTTCATCTGCGCCAATCTCAATTAGCTTAAAATGGCAAAAGCCCTTAAGGGCAGCATATGTTTCTGCACGCTTTGCCGCAGTAAGCTGCTTGGAATCTTTTTTACAAACCCTCTTGAGCTGGCGCTCATCTGACCGATCGCAATAAGCAATGCAGATAACAAGCGGACCAAGAACAGGACCGCGCCCGGCTTCATCAATGCCAGCTATAAAAGCCATAATCAGTAGTTGTATAGAAAGAAATTAAGGAGTTCCGAACGTGCGGAACAACAAAAAGAAAACGCAAAAAGACGGAAATTTAAATAAAAATCAGAACGAATAAAATAAAAATTAAATAAAAGAAAGAAAATGAAAATTTAGAACGTTATGTTCCTCTTCTCAACGATTACAAAGTCGCCAACGGCAAGAACACTTTCGTATGCAACATTGACCATTCCATCCTCTTTTCGGATTTTAGCCGCAAGCGGACTGTCGGGGTTTGGCTCTA
The DNA here is from genome assembly GCA_013331535.1 of Microcaldota archaeon. Classification (GTDB taxonomy): domain Archaea; phylum Micrarchaeota; class Micrarchaeia; order Anstonellales; family Bilamarchaeaceae; genus UBA10214; species UBA10214 sp10214u. The sequence continues at coordinate 11,091 of DUGF01000079.1, forward strand.
CAACAAGATGCTCAATCTTCCCTGTAACTTCGTTGATGTTAAGGTCAACAAGTCTCCCAAAATCCTCGCCCTCGTTAGTAATGACTTTCTTTCCAGAAAGCTGTCGTGCTATAAGGTATTTTCCCATTTAATCACCAATTTACTCGAAAAACGTTGTGCGTCTCTTTCGCTTTAAAGATTTAAATAACTTGCGAATTGGAAACATAAACGTATCTGACTGATCGCTATCTTCTTAATTGGGATAACTTTTTAAAGCACCCTGATGGTTTAAATGGATTTCCGAATAAATGTGTATATATGGATTTACATCTGCGAAGCAGATGAAAAGACAGGGAATGGATTCCATGGATTCTTCTGAAATGAAAGTAGTTATACTGGCAGGTGGGCAGGGGACCAGATTACGCGAGGAAACCGAGATTCGCCCAAAGCCGATGGTAGAGGTTGGCGGCAAGCCGATTATCTGGCATATTATGAAAATATATTCCCATTATGGATTCAATGATTTTATCGTAAGTGCAGGTTACAAATCCGAATGGATAAAAAGATATTTTCTGGATTACGCGACAATGAGCACTGATTTTACAATTGATTTGTCGGCTGGAAACAATAAACTGCAGATTCATGATGGAGAGGAAAAGGAAAAATGGAAGGTTACTGTAGTTGACACTGGACTGGAAACGCAAACTGGAGGAAGAATAAAACTCGTGCGAAAATATATAAACAAGACATTCATGGCAACATACGGGGACGGAGTCGCTAATATCAATATCCCAAAACTTGTAGAATCCCATGAACAAACGCGAAAGGAAAACGGGACGATTGCAACATTAACCGCAGTTCATCCGATTGCAAGATTCGGGGAGATTGGATTTGAACCGGACGGCAAACGAGTAAAACATTTCATGGAAAAGCCGCAAACAGACCGGGACTGGATAAACGGGGGATTTTTCGTTCTTGAGCCGGAGATTTTTGATTATATTTCCCAGCCAGTGACGAATTTTGAAAGCCAAACCCTCACAACAGTAGCGCAGGAAGGAAAACTCGCTGCATACAAACATGACGGCTATTGGAGATGCATGGATACCCTTCGTGACTGCCAGCATCTTAACGAGGAATGGAAAGAAGGAAAAGCAGGATGGAAAATATGGTAAATGGACGGGGAGAGAGTATGGCACAAAACGACTATTTTTCTGATAAAAATGTTCTGATTACAGGCGCAACCGGATTGGTTGGGCCGTATGTAGTAAACGCATTGCTGGAAAAGGGAGTGCAGAATGCGGTTTGCATTGTCCGCGACAGGGTTCCGGATTCCATATTTTTCACAGAAGGTGCGGCAAAGAAATGCGTGATCGTTGGCGGAGAACTTCAGGATTATTTTCTTCTTGAGCGCGTGATTAACGAGTACGAGATAACAAATGTAATCCACTTAGGGGCGCAGGCGATTGTTGGAACTGCGAACCGCTCTCCACTTGCGACATTTGAATCAAACATAAAGGGAACGTGGAACGTGCTCGAGGCATGCAGGCAGCTCGGCGTAAAAAGGACGGTTGTGGCATCAAGCGACAAGGCATACGGCGCGCACGAAAAGCTGCCATACAAGGAAGACTTCTGCCTTAACGGATTCACGCCATATGAGGCGTCAAAAAGCTGCGCAGACCTGCTTGCAAGGGCATACGCAAAAACTTACAGGCTGCCGGTTGCCGTTACAAGATGCGGAAACATATATGGAGGGGGTGACCTGAACTGGAACAGGATAATCCCCGGCACAATAAAGGCCGTGCTGAACAATGAAAGCCCAATAATCCGCAGCGATGGCACTCCAATACGGGATTACATTTACGTGCTGGACGTTGTAGCTGCATATCTCGCAGCTGCGGAGCAGCTTGACAAGGAAGAAGTGGCTGGCGAGGCATTCAACTTCGGGACTGAAACCCCCGTCAGCGTGCTAGTGCTTGCAAAAAAAATAATTGCTGCCTCAGGGAAAGGGATTGAGCCCGTAATACTCAACGAGGCAAAGAACGAGCTGCAGGAGCAATATCTTGACTGGGCAAAGGCCAAGAAAGTTCTTGGATGGCA
>DUGF01000054.1 GCA_013331535.1 Microcaldota archaeon
TTTAATGTTCAGTCTTCCAATGCTTTCCTGGATTGTTGGTTTTGTCGTAGTATTACTTGGAATTATTTATTATAAATTTTTCGTGAAAGGATAACGACCGGAGATTAAAGTTTGTAGTCGCCTAAGAGGCCGATTCGTTTCTTTTTGGATTTTTGGTAGGTCTCTGCCACTTTTTCTAGGAGGTCGTCACTTGCTTTTTTCAAGTTGTGAGCATACTCCACCTGGTTATTGTCAGTAATTTTGCATTTGAAAATATCGCCTAAGAGGTCATCATAACCGTTGAAGCGAGGTTCATAGGCTAATCGATTATGAGCGTGAGATAGCAAATATACTAATCCCAGATCCATAAACAACTCTTCAACTGGTTTACGCTCGGGTGTAGTCACTTTCTTTGATTCCAACAATGCCATTCGGTGTTCCAACAAAGCCAAACGTTCTTCTATTTTGTGCATAAATTGAAGTAATAATTAGGATATATAAGACTAGACCGTTAGAGAATATCAAACCCAGTACAATTGGGTGATCTGCATACTGTTCTCCACCTGCATGAAAATGCTGATATACGCAACCAATAGGTTGCGGATAGATCGAGACCGAAACATCTGGTCTCGGGATATCTACAACAAACCGATGTTTCTCGTAAGCGCAGATATAGAAAACAGGGGAAATTTAATTAGTTTAAGCAGTTAGGGATCTGAGGCCGGGCTGGAGTGTACTCAATACTGCATTTCGCAGACTCGGAAAAAAATTCTACGTCATAAAATTAATCAAAAAACTAGCAAAAAAAGATGCAAGGGAAGAGATTCGAACTCTCGAAGGCACATCGCCCGCCTTCCATCGCCATACATCGGAGATGTCATGCGTTAAGCCACCAGCCTATTGCAACCAATAAGGCTAATTATTCCTCATGGTTTTTGCCATGAATGATTCATAAGCCAAAAAGGTTCCCTCAAGCTGGCGCGTTTGGCCGTTGCGGACCTACAATTCAAGACCCGAAACTCGGGACTCAAAACGGTCGTACTCCGCCACCCTTGCAAGTAGAAGGATTAATTCTGAATTAAGTATATAAATAGAATGGAAAGAAAACAGTGCGGAACAAAAATAAACAATTTTCGAATTTGAACCGCTTTTCACGAGAGATTGGATTTACGCCTTCTTAATCACTTTTTGCAATTCCTTCAAATCATCTTCAATTGAATCGCATGCACGAAGAATCAATTCCTTTCCACTCATTTGAAAACAGCTCTCGGCCTTAAAATCGAATTTTTCGTCCTTCTCCTCATAGCTTGCAATTCCTGATTGGAATTTCGCATGTGTTTTGGCTGTTCCGAGAACTGCTTTACCCTCAAACCTCAAAGACTGTTTTTCAGTAAGAGTTATAATCGGAATCTTGTCTTTTGCCATTGAGATTTCTTTATCAGAACTTTTCAAATCCCCGGAATAAACAACTTTCGGCCCGTGCTCATCAAGCGTGAATACTATTTCAGACTCTTTTGGAGCTTTTGCCGGAGTTAGAATAGGAAGTAATGCCAGCCTGTGTGCAAGATACTCATCAAACAATGAAGAAGTATTGTCGTAAAAAGTAACTGCTGTAATGGCAAAAACCGGAACAGATGATATGCAATACCTTCGCAGCATGTTCGCAAACTCAATGGATACTCCATCAAGCTCGAATGAAACCCGGTTTTCGTTTTCCTTTGCGGATGAAACTTTTACTGCCATCGTATCAGACCCTTCTTCCCCTTCTTCCCCCTTTTCGTTTCATGGAATCAGTTGGAACAGGAGTAACATCATCAATTCTGCCTATGCGAACTCCGCTTCGCGCCATTGTTCTTACGACTGCTTGAGCACCGGCACCAGGGCTTTTTGAACCGCTTCCGCCAGGAGCTCTTATTCTTATATGAAGTGTATTGATTCCTTTGTTTTTAAGAGTTCCGACAACCTTTATTGCAGCCTGCATTGCAGCATAGGGTTTTCCTTCTTCCCGGTCGGATTTTACCATCATTCCACCACTTGCCCATGCAAGAGTTTCCGCACCGCTTTGGTCTGTCGCTGTAATTATTGTGTCGTTCTTTGAAGAATAAACATGAACAATTGCTATTCTCGGCTTTGCCCTTCTCGGCGGTTCTACTGGAGCCGGAGGGGCTTGGACCGGAGGTTGCGCTGCAGCTGCCGGAACTGCTGGTGCGCTTTCTTTTGACGCTTCTTTATGAGCCGTTGCTGGCTGTTCCTTTAGCGCTGGTTCTTCCTTTGGCTTTTCTGTTTTCTCTACATGCTTTGCCGGCTTTTCTTTTTCCGGTTTCTTTTCCTTGGTTTCTGAAGTCATAATTATTCACCGTTTAGTTGTTTGCCGCTGGTTTCGCTTCCTCATTTTTTGCAGGAGCCTCCTGAACCGCGGATTCTTTCGTCTCTACCTTTTCCGGCTTTCCTGCTGCGGGTGTCTGAAGCACTGCTGGATTGAAACTGCGTGAATACGCAATAGTTGCATCATCCTCGGCATCAACAAGATAGCTTGGGGAAGATACCTTTCTTCCGGAAACAGTTATCATTCCATGGGTTATGAACTGTCTGCTCTGTCTCATTGTTTTTGCAAGCCCTTTCTTATAAACACGAGTCTGCAATCGTCTTTCAAGAATATCGCGAACCGAAAGCGAAAGAACATCATCAAGTGTCGCGGTCTTATCAAGAATTCCGAATTTGTTGAGCTTTGCCAGTACCTTGGCTTCGCTTTTCTTTCGCTCATCATCAGTCAAAGACATCATGCGTCTTGCTTCACGCCTGTATTTCTTTAATTCCTGATTCATCACAAAAAGCTCGCGCATGTTCTTTAAGGCATATTCAGACTTTAACGTCCCGTCCTCTTCGATTCTCTGCGCATCCCAAAGCTTCTTTGGCCTTTCATACTTGTTTCTGAATCGTCTCGGATCTCCCATAAAAATTTCACCTTAAATTTTTATTCTGTAGAAAATTTCTGATTTTCTCCATCCCATAAAAATTTCACCTTAAACTTGATTTCTGGAAATTTTTATACTGTCGGAAATATCTTGATTTCCTCCATCCCATAAAAATCACCGATCAATCATTATTTTTTCTCTGCAGACTTTGCTGCTGCTTTTGGAGCTGCTGTTGCTGCTGTCGCTGCCTTTGCTGCTGCCTTTACCGCAGGCGATCCCCCTGCTGGTTTTGCTGCAGGTGCTCCAGCTGCTGGTGCAGCCGTTGCTGCGGCCGCTCCCTGTGGCTGCTGCGCAGCAATTATAGATTTTCTAAGAACACCAACTGCCATTCCGGTTCTGCCTGTATTTCTTGTTCTCTGACCTCGAACCTTCTGGCCATAAGCATGCCTGTATCCTTTCCATGTGTAGGATTTTTTCTCGTTTTCAATATCCTGTTTCACATAGAAAAGAAGATCGTTCATTATCGTATGGCGAACAGTCCCATCCATCGGGTCGTTCTGCCTGTTGAACATAAACTTTGGAATATTCGTTTCGTGGAGATTAAATAGAATTTTGTCTATTTGTTCTATCTGCTCATCACTAAAATCTCCAATTTGTGAGGATGGATCAATTCCAAGCTTGCTGTGAATTACAGAAGCAACGGAAACTGCGAGATTTTGACCTATGCCTCTGACTCTCGAAAGGGCATGTTTAAACAGAACTTGTCCGGGAACATCCTTTCCGGCCAAACGAACAATTCCTTTGAAATTTTCCTTTTGTGGAAGAACATCCTTTTTTACCGGCTTGTGCTCTGGCTTTTTTGGAGCCTGCTTTACTTCCGGCTTCTTTTCCTTGGTTTCTTTGTCGTCTTTTTCTTTTGTACTCATGAATTCACCAGAATATTGTAGATATATATGATAACTAAACTAGCAGTTGTGGTCCTTTATAGGTAGTAACTTCTGTTTAAAAACTTACCTAAACCCTGCTCACATCCTCCACTTCAACTTGGCTTACACCAGATATGCCGCGAATCTTCTCTTCAAGCGCATCCATTCCCCCAGAGTCATCATTCAGAAGAAAGGTGACTTTCAGAACCTTGATTCCAAATCCAATATCTTCCTCCGTAGAACTATGCACTTTTCCGATTTCAAGTGTCTTAACCGCTGAAAGAACCACAACAAGATTGTTTGAGTCTTCTGCAAATATCTTGAATACTGCCATTACATCGTACATAGAGATCACCGAACAACGGTTATTAAGGACCGTTAAAACCACATGCGCATTTAAACTCGTTCTTATTAAGCCTGCACGAATAGCATCGCACAATTTTTTCACTGCACTGTGGGCACGGGAATTCCGCAAATTCTTTTGTCTGAGAGCCGCAGCTCGTACATCTTTTCATATAGTTGCACCTCGGAAAAAGGATATCTAAGATATCTATCCGTAAAGCGATTCGTAATCTAAACTAAATAAAACGAATGAGATGGTTTTTAATAACATATCTATTTAAACATTGTGTTGTCGCTCCCATAGTCTAACCTGGATTTTCTGAACCGAAATTCGGCGATGATAACAGAAAGGACGCAAGCCTGCGACACTGAAAAAATTAATTTAACGGTGTAGACAGCTTGCTGTTCGCGTTCAAATGGGCCCTTTTGACCTCGGTTTTATGAGGGCAACGCAATTGAACGGCAACGTTCAATGCGCCCATTGAAATCATTCGATTTCAATCGGGAAGCGCTCCAGCGGAAAAGCCCTGAAGGCTTTCGCAAACTGGAAGCGCGGAACTGGAAATCGCGATGGGGGCGTTGCTTTTTATATATTATGTTATAATAGGCTAACAACTATTTTTATGGTGTTTATTATGACGAATGAGCAACAACTTACGGCTCCAGTGCAGCAATATACGATTCAACAGTCTACGATAAAATCTCCCGCAAGTGCAGATGATGAAGAGATAATGAAATTCATAGAAGAATCGAAACAAAAAATTATAGTAATGGGGGCTGGAGGAAGCGGAACAAACACACTTGATAGATTATTCGAGATGGGCATTGGCAATGTGGGATTGATAGCAATGAATACTGATGCAAAGCATCTTCTCAAAATTCGCGCTAACAAAAAAATCATCATCGGAAAAAAACTCACGCAGGGACGAGGCGCGGGAAGCAATCCGCAAATCGGAGAAGACGCGGCAAAGGAATCAATAAACGAAATAAAGGAACTCGTAAAAGATGCAGCAATGGTTTTCGTGACATGCGGACTTGGAGGTGGAACCGGAACTGGAAGCGCCCCGGTTATAGCAGAGACTGCAAGACAAGCTGGAGCATTAACGGTTGCAGTAGTTACTCTTCCGTTTGCATCTGAGGGAAAAATCCGGATGGAAAACGCAATACATGGATTGGAAAAATTGAAAAGACACACGGATACTATTATAGTAATAAAGAATGACAAATTGATGACACTTGCTCCGGATTTGCCGCTCAATACCGCGTTTAAGGTGTGCGATGAGGTTCTCGCAGGCTCTGTAAAGGGAATTGCAGAACTAGTTACAAAGGCAGGTCTTGTAAACGTTGATTTTGCAGATTTGAGAACAATACTTAATGATGCAGGCTATGCAGTAATCGGACTTGGTGAGGCATCACTTGATGCGAAACACGAGGATCGCGCTCGCGTTGCAGTTGAAACAGCTCTTAATTCTCCGATGCTTGATGCAGATATCAGCACGTCTACAAGAGCACTTATAAATGTAATAGGCGGAGATGATATGACACTTAAAGAGGCAGAACTCGTGGTGTCGGAAACCGCAAAAAGAATAAACAGCGAGGCACATATCATCTGGGGTTCGCGCATTGAGGAAAATATCAAGAAGTCATCCATGCGCGTGTTGATCGTGCTTGCAGGAGTGAAATTCCCGAAATTCGAGTATAAGACTCATGGCGCGGATTCGATAGAAAATCTGGATTTGGATCTCATAGGGTAATTGATAATGATTATTGATATCCGAATAACATCAAGGTGAAAAAATGGATCTTAGAGATTTGTTTAGACGATGTATAAGAATATTCTATATTTCAAGAAAACCCACTGGTGAAGAATTCAATAAAGTGGCAAAGGTCACTGCACTTGGCATGGTGCTGATTGGATTAATTGGAATAATAATCTCGTTCCTATTCGGCATGATAGGCGGTTAAGATAATTAAAAGAAATGATGAAATAAAATGTGATTGAAATGATATACACGCTCAGAGTAACAACCGGACAGGAAAGAATTATTTCTGAAATGCTTACTAAAAAGGCAAGAGCAGAAAAACTGAATATTTATTCGATTGTTCACATAGAAACTGTGAAGGGGTACCTTTTTGTAGAAGCTCCTGATGAAAACGTTGCGGTTAAACTAATTCAAAGAGTAAAACATGTGAAAGGAATTCTCAAAAGACCGATAACGCTTGATGAAATAAGCAGCCTGATTAAGGCAACAAAGCAGCCATTGGTTACCGTGGAAGTCGGCGATATGGTAGAAATGACTTCAGGTCCGTTTAAAGGAGAACGGGCAAAGGTCACAAAGATAGATGAGGCAAAGGACGAACTGACAGTTGAACTTGTCGAGGTTGCAGTACCTATTCCAGTAACAATCAAAAGCAAGATGATCAGGCTGTTCCAGAAGGCGAAGAGTGTGTGATTCTTTAATTTTTCTAATGCGGTTGTAGTCTAGAGCCTTGAATGACAAATAATTCAGTATTTGTCAGCAAAGCTGACAGTGGTAGGATCTGAGCTTCCCAAGCTCATGACCCGGGTCCGAATTCGATTTCGCACTTTCAGTCCCGCGTTTTAATGACGGCTTTCCCGGCGACCGCAATTTTTATTTATAAACCGGAAACTTTCCGCACATTGCTTCGACTTCCCCGCGGATTTTATCCTTGAGTGCAGCATCCTGCGGATTGGAAACGACTGCGAGTATCATTTTCGCAATCTCTTTCATTTCGCTTTCCCTCATTCCGCGGGTGGTAAGTGCCGGAGTTCCAAGACGTATCCCACTTGTGATAAACGGNNCTTTTTGTATCATAAGGAATTGTATTCCTGTTGCAGACTATTCCGGCTTCTTCTAACGCGAATTGCGCTTCTTTTCCGGTTATTCCCTTTGCTGTAAGGTCTGCAAGGATGAGATGTGTGTCCGTACCGCCCGATACGAGCCTGAGCCCATTTGCCACAAGCTCATCGGCAAGCACGTTCGCATTCTTTACTACCTGCGTGGCGTATTCCTTGAACGAAGGCTGCAATGCCTCATAAAAGCAAACTGCCTTTCCTGCAATCGCGTTTTCAATTGGCCCGCCCTGCAATCCCGGGAACACAGATTTATCTATTTTTTCCGCATGCTCTTTTTTGCATAGTATCATTGCCCCGCGCGGACCTCTCAAAGTCTTGTGCGTGGTTGTCATGATGATATCAGCGTAGGGAACAGGAGAAGGAATAACCTCGCCTGCAACTAACCCTGCAAAGTGTGACATATCGCAAAGCATTATTGCTCCTATTTCATCGCATATTTCCCTGAATTGCTTGAAATCGATTATTCTTGGATATGCCGTGTAACCGCAGATAACAAGTTTTGGCTTTTCTTCATGTGCGCGCTTTCGTACTTCATCATAATTGAGCATTTCTGTCTGCTTATCAACCGTATATGCAACCGGCTTGTAAACCCTTCCAGAAAAATTAACCGGTGAACCGTGTGTTAAATGCCCGCCCTGTGAAAGCTCAAGACCCATAAATTTATCCCCGGGATTAAGAAATGCGAGGAAAATCGCCATGTTCGCCGGTGCGCCTGCGTGTGGCTGAACGTTTGCATGCTCTGCTCCAAACAGCTGCTTTGCACGCTCTATTGCAAGGGATTCCACAGAGTCAACGCATTTGTTTCCCGCGTAATACCGTTTGCCCGGGTATCCTTCCGCGTACTTATTGGTTAGCACAGAGCCTGTTGCTTCCATAACCGCCTTGCTGGCATAATTCTCAGAAGCTATCATGGCAAGCGTTTTTTCCTGCCTTTGCAGCTCATCCTCAATCAGTCCAAACACTATTGGGTCTGTTTCTTTGAGAGACATAAAGAACACGTTAATTGCTATTGCACTCGCATGTTTTTATAGTTTTGTATAAAAACGCGGCTGCTGACTTCTGGATACTGGCTGCTAGCTACTGGCACGAATTTTGAGTCTGGAAGTCCCACGTCTTGGGTTTCGGTCGTGGCCAGAAGCCAGAACCTAGTAGCTAGAAGCTAATTTCAAAGCTAACAATTATTCATCCCCGCTCTGGAAGATATTATCGAGTAATGTTCCTGTATTTATTCTCCAGGACTTAAGGAAGGTTGGAACACCGTTTTCCGTTTCGATTCCGGATGCAAGCAAAAACTCGCGGAGTTTGGTTTTCTTAAGGGCACCGGATTTATCCCCGGCCGTACTCGCAGAACCGCCTTTGCATGCACCGTTAGTGCATACAGAACCACCAGAGCATTTGGTTTTCAGAATCATAAGATTTCCATTGCTGCTGCAGTAAATTTCATTAATATTAATAGTTCCTTCTAGGGAACACGAATCTTCTTTTGATTTTGATTCGGAAGTGCCATTAGAATAGGTCGTAGTCGAAGTTGCTGCGCCTTTTATGGACGTCTTCTTGCCACCGTCAGAATCAACGCATTTTGTAGATATGAATTCATTCTTCCAGCACGCGCCATCCTTGCAGGTTGCCGGGCATTTTGTTGGAGTATATATCCAATCGCTTCCGTCTTTCTTACATTCTCCTTCATTCACCGTGTATGGATCAACACAACTGTCACTTGCAGATGCCTTGACGCTTCCATCTGCGTTATAGATTGTTGTTGTTCCTTTTTTGTTTTTATCACCCCAACCATCCGTATCAACACAGGTCGTTTTAGTGGAAACAGAAACGTCTACTGCAACAAGTGGAACTGATTTTGGCACAGATGATGACATTGATTTTTTTACACAGGCACCGTCAGAACATTTATAACCCGACGGACAAGTGAATTTTTCAGAGGAAAGGACTTTATCAGAATAACAATAGATTTCATTCAAAAATCCATCATCATTGCATGAATCTGTGGAAGTAGTAACACCTGGTATCGTTGCGGTTCCTTTTTTATAATATTTCTTGCCGCCGTCGCTATCTGTGCATTTGGTACTTTCCTCTTTCTTTACACAAGCGCCATCCTTGCATAATTTTCCTTCCCCACATTCCTGATTTGCAGAATCAGGCAAATCCTTATCGTCGTCGGAACACCGGAAATCTATTGCTTTCGTTTCGGATAGGCAATAATCCTCCATCAGATATTCTTTTCCGTTTGAATATGCTCCGCTTACCTTTCCCTTAACATCAAAATTATCTGCACCATCCGAATCCGTACAGGTCTGTGCAACACAAGCTCCAGATTTGCATGTCTTTCCTTCATCGCATGAAATTTTTGTGGATTGGTATCCGGTGGGAGTGCAGATATATTCGTTTAGGGTTCCATCAAGACTGCAAATATCACTATATGAATACGGTGTTTCATCTAAAGCTGTTCCAGACACAGTTCCTTTTTTATCAAGATTAACCCCCCCATCACTATCTGTGCATGTCGCTTTCGGCTCTTCTTTGGGTTCTTCCTGTACGCACGCGCCCTTCTTGCAGACCTTTCCATCAGTGCATTTCCACACAGCGGATGCAAAGCCAGATGGCTTGCACACAAACTCTACGACCTTGTCGTTGCTGTCGCTCTTGCAGAAATCTTCATATGAATATTCTGTCCCGTTCGTCAGGACTCCAGTTATGGTTCCTTTTTTGCTAAGGCTTTGACCACCATCAGAATCAGTGCATTTGGCAAAAGCTGAAAATCCTACACCAAAAAGAAATACCAAAATAAGAAATCCAAATAACCATCCTGAAAATGCGCGGTTTGATACCATAAAACTCACAAGATAAATGCGCAGTGCTGGTATAAAAGCTTAATGCAAGTCCGTAACTCTGCTCATGAAATATGTTTTCTCTTAATCCCCGTATTTCTTCTTTACTTCTTCAATCCTCTTGTCAATGCTCTTTTCCGCCTCAAGGCGCTCGAGCTCATATTCACTCATATCCACGAATTTCATATGAGCGGAAAGATTTGGATGGACGCGCTTGATTTCAAGGTAAATCTGCTGGGCAATTCTTCTGTAGTCTATATGCCCCTGAGGCATGCTTCTCAATTCGCAGAAATGATATGCTTCCCTTAGATTCATTGAAACATACCATCTGATTTTGTATGCAAGCGGAACAACATATTGCGCCTCGTGCGGGAATTTCGCCTCGATTTCATTGAATGTGGATTTTGCGGTTTCCATTGCATCGCGGAATTCATTCTCGAAACCAAACTCAGTTATTTCAGGAGGAAGATCATATCCGTGATGCGTTGAAAGAAGCTGGCGCTCCTGAGTCAGAACGCGCTGGCGGTGCAAATCGCGGTACATCCCGTAGTTTCCCAGAATATCAAATGTGTAATTAATATTTTCAAATGCCCTTCCAGGCCTGTGCCTTCGATTGGAGCGACGGGAGCAATATTCATCGATTATTTTTTTTCTTTGTTCCGTATTCATAGATTCAACCTTGCCGAGGATTACTTCAAGGGAAAGATGAGAATGCTGATATAATATAGCTGCGACTGCCTTCTTTTCCGAGATTTCATTTGTATCGTAATGAATGAGCGTAACTGGATTAGCTGGAGCAAACGCATCTGTACTGCCGACAACATCTCTTGCGATAGCGCTTATCGCGTTCTCTGTTTCCGAAATATAATTTTGCTGAATCTTCCCGTACTGGTCATTCGCCCTTTTAACGAATGACGGAATCACCTTGGAAAGCTCTTCGTGCATTTCCATTGCAATGTGTCTTATTTCCGCCAGCGGATGCGCATACATTTTCATTATTAGATATTCAAATGCCCGCCCATTTCCAAAAAGACCGAGATTGGTTATGGTTCCTGCCGGAAGGATTCCACGAAGAACGTCGCAGGTTTTGGCACGCACAGTGGAAGTATATGCCCGATCGCTGACCCCGTCAGCTTTTGGATATTTTCGTTGAATGTGTTCCGAAATTTTCGGGATAAGCACGGAATAAGTATCAAAAAGTCCGGTTGCAGTTCTTTTATATAAATCCGAAAACCCGCCGCCATCACCTGTACAAAGTGTTGGCTCGTCAAGATAAAGATAATGACCATTTGCATCCTTCTGGTCGAAATAGACGTAGCGAGTTGATTTTTCCAATGGAGAAATTCCAATTCTCGCGTCTTCTATTACCTTTGAAGCGATTATTGAAACATTTTCAATTGCAATGTGCGCTCCTGCGAGTTCTGCAACGCTATCATCCCCGAATCCGACAAGAACGCGATCATAAAATTCCTCTGCCTTTTTTATTGCAACAAGCTCATCTGTTCCGCACTTCGCCATGTCGTAATTGACTATTTCGTGAAAACCTGTTTCCGGCTTGTTGATGAACTCGTCAAACAAAACGCGCCTGAGGCTTTTCTGGCTTCTGCTGTATCGTGAAAAAAGCGCGCCCATCACCACTTCCGGGAGATTCTTGAGGGCAAAAATTGATTTGTCAGTGTTTGTCATGAATCTTGATAGGATTGTTTTCTCTTGTTCGGTGAAAGAGTCCATAATTAGCACCGTATGTATAGCGAGCATTTGGTTTTAAAATCTGAGTGGGGCAAAATAAAATATAGTTTATACGCCGAGTTCAGTTTGAAACTGCTGTTTCAAATCACTCGGCATGCATCATACTTATGCCGAGTTCGCATACTAATATGGCGAAAAACCTGGTAGTGCGTCGGTCTTGAATGAAATATTTTTCAAGTTAACCGATTCCCCTGTGGATTGTAGGTTCAAAAGCATTGAAAGGCTGGAGCTTTTCAAAATTTGCCAGCAATGCTGTCAATCCTGCACTCGGCGTTTTGTTTTTTATTTTTAAGAGTAGTAGTTGAACAATTTGCGGTGTATATATGAAATTTAGAAATATTTTGTTTTCATCGGTTATTTTGATTATATTACTAATTGCCGGATGCACCCAATCGGAAAAAAAAGAGGGTGGGAATACTAAAATTACTGAAACAGTAAAAAACATTCCGACTACAACCAGTGAAACACTTGCTCCCCCTCCAAAAACACTGCGCGGTTTCAGTCTTTCACCTAAAAGCTTTGAATCCGCGGATTTCAAGGAATTTCTGGAAAAAGTAAAGGCAGGTGGCAGCGCGTTGGCCTGGTCAGGAGATTGGAAACAACTGGAATCCAATGACAATGGAGCGAAGGTCATCTCAGAGCTTTGCCCGCAATATGGTTGCGAGCCGATTGGAATTGTCCAATTTTTTACCCAAACTGATGGAGAACTCCTTCGTCCGTTAAGTGCGGAAACAAAACAAAAATACAAAGAAAGCGCAGTTGAATTTGCCAAGAAATACAAACCAGAATATTTCGGAATAGGAATAGAATTAAACATTCTCTATGAAAAATCACCCGCAGATTTTGATGAATTCGTTACCTTCTACGCAGAAGTTTACGATGCGATTAAAACTGCTTCCCCAGGAACCAAGGTCTTTACCATATTCCAGCTTGAAAAAATGAAAGGTCTTGGTGGCGGATTGTTTGGAGGAGAAAATAATCCGGCAAACGCGCAATGGGATATTCTTAACAAGTTTAAAAAATCAGATATAATTGCATTTACTACCTACCCGGGATTGATATATCCGAATCCCTCGGAAATTCCAGCAGATTATTATTCTGAAATAAAATCCCATACTACAAAACCAATCGCATTCACTGAAATAGGATGGCATAGCGCAGCAAGCCCTAAAGGCTGGGAAAGCAGCGAAAGCGAGCAAGCGGAATTCGTTAAGATATTTTTTAACCGCACAACCGGATTGAATAGTGAATTCATTGTATGGAGCTTCTTATATGACCAGAAAACGATTGAGCCATTCAACAGCATGGGTTTATACGGCACTGATGGAAACGCAAAAACTGCATGGGCGGAATGGCTCAGCGCAAAGTGATCTTATATGAATAGCGGACGTACAAAGCCTCTTTTTGTTATCCATTTCGGAGAAATAGGCCTTAAGGGAAACAATCGCCCGGACTTCGAAGCAAGATTAGTGGAGAATATAAGAAAAAGTCTTGTTGGAGAAGATTTTGAAAAAATCTTTAGAACTGAAAGCCGCATCATTCTTTACACAAATGAAAAATCAGATCTTGCGCGTATTGCGGAAAAACTTCAAAAAATATTCGGAATTGAATGGTTTGCCCTTGCACATGAAACTGATGCTGAAATTGAGAATATAAAAAAGGCTGCGTGGGGATTACGAGATAACATTCGCGGAACAGTAAAGGTTGATACAAGCCGCTCTGACAAAAGAT
Organism: Microcaldota archaeon; assembly: GCA_013331535.1. Lineage (GTDB taxonomy): Archaea > Micrarchaeota > Micrarchaeia > Anstonellales > Bilamarchaeaceae > UBA10214 > UBA10214 sp10214u. The sequence goes on from DUGF01000054.1 coordinate 13,364, forward strand.
TTCCAATGAAATCAATGGAGGTTAACAAAGTTGTAGGAGAGGTTTTCCACGAAAGCGGCAAATACAAAATTGATGTTAAAACTCCTGAAACAGTTATCGGAATAGAAATTTTGAACAAAATCGCATTAATCTATTTTAACAAAATTCGCGGGGTTGGCGGATTACCTGTAGGATGCACAGGAAAAGTCGTCTGCCTTCTTTCTGGGGGCATTGATTCTCCAGTTGCGGCATGGATGATGATGAAACGGGGATGTATTGTTGAATTCGTTCATGCGTATGCACAGGCGAATGTGGATGAAGTGAAGAATTCAAAGATGGCGGACCTTATCGCGGTTCTCAAACAATATAATTGCGGCTCAAAAATGAAACTGCACGCGATTCCTTATTCCGCATTTTACGGAGCATCGTTCTCAATGCCGCATAAAAAAGAACTTGTTTTATTCCGCAGATTTTTATTGAAGGTAGCGAACAGGATTGCAGCACAAAATTTCATAAATTTTGTGCGCATTGGAAATTCGATAGAATTTACAATACAAAAATAAAACTAATGTTTGAAGGTGAACACATGGCAGGTACTACGGATAAACAGCTTATAATCGATGGAAAACGTACTGATGGCCGGACTATTGATGAGATCCGACCATTACGAATAGAGGTAGGTGTAATCAGCTCTGCTGACGGTTCTGCTTTGGTTGAATGGGGCGGAAACAAGGTTCTCTGCGGGGTTTATGGTCCAAGGGAATGTATTCCAAAGCATGAAGCGAGTCCATATGGGGCCTTGATAAAATGCAGGTACTCGATGAGTCCGTTTGCCTCGCTTAGCGAGCATGGCAGAAGCGGTCCAAACCGAAGAAGCCTGGAAATTTCAAAGGTAATCCGGGAGGTTTTTGAAAACCTGATTATTGCCGAGAATTTCCCGAAGACCCAGATAAACATTTTCATTGATGTTCTTCAGGCAGATGGGGGGACAAGAGTTGCCTCTATTACTGCGGCATCTGCTGCCTTAGCAAGCGCAGGTATTCCAATGCGTGATGTGGTTTCTGCAATAGCTACTGGAAAAGTTGATGGTCAGATGGTCGTTGACTTAGGAAAGGATGAAGATAATTTCGGTCAGTCTGATATGCCGATTGCGCTTTCTCACAGGAAAAAAGACATTCTTTTGCTTCAGATGGATGGCCTTTTGACAAAAGAAGAAATTTTAAAGGCTCTTGACATGGCTGAGAAAAGTTGCGAAAAGGTCCATGAGGTTCAGGTCGCAGCGGTTCGTAAAATTTACGAAAGTGCAGCACTGTCCGAACAAAAAATTAGTTTGTAATCGAGGTGATATTGATGGCAGACACGTTTAAAGAGATGATTATGCACGGAATAAGACGAGATGTTCTTCTCAATCTCCTTAAAAAAGGTTTGAGATTTGATAACCGAAAATTCGATGAACTAAGGCCAGCAGAGTTGAAAAAAGGCGTACTTGACACTGCGGAAGGTTCGGCTCTTGCAAGACTAGGTAGGTCTCAGGTACTTGCAGCAGTGAAATTTGATATTTCGGTTCCTTATCCAGACAAGCCGAACGAAGGTACGATTGTAACTGGTGCGGAATTTTTACCAACTGCGTCTCCAACATTTGAACCTGGTCCTCCAGATGAGAATGCAATCGAGCTTGCGCGTGTTATTGACAGGGGAATCCGCAGCGCGGAGATCGTTGATACAAAATCCCTTTTTATAGAAGAGGGAAAAGCACTTTCATGCTATATTGATCTTTATATTCTTGACCATGGAGGAAACCTTATCGATACTGCAGGACTTGCGGCAATGGGCGCACTTATGGATACGAAGGTGCCTAAAGTCGAGAACGGAAAGATTGTGCGCAATGAGCATATTCGCTCTCTTAATCCAAAATCTAAGGTAATTGCGTCTAGTTTTGCAAAGACCGGAGATTACTGGCTGGTTGATCCAAGCCTTGAAGAAGAGGTGGCTGCGGATACTTCTATAACTATCACTACAACCGAAACCCATGTTTGCTCAATGCAGAAAAGACATGGCTCTTTGACTAAGAGTGATCTTATGGACTGTATAGACCTTGCATTTAAAAAAGGAGATGAACTAAGAAGATTATTGTAACTACCAATTATTTTACTGTAAGGGGGGATATAATATGCTTAATACTCAAAAATATGGGGCGAAACTGCGAAAGCTGGTAAATGCAGCACTTAAGTCAAAGTGTACAAGGTATGAGTGTCCGAAATGCAGAAAGCTCAAAGTTGTCCGAAAGGCCAACGCACTGTGGAAATGCAAATCCTGCGAGGCAGTATTTGCTGGCGGGGCATATTCGTTCGCCACAGATTCAGGTAACGTAGTGCGAAGAACTGTCGCAGAATACGAATCATAATTTCGCTTATACGAGCTTAAACTAGCTTAAAGGTGGTAACATGGGAGAATACATTTCCTGGAAAACCGGGGAGAAAATAGATATTGCCAATATGAAGGATTTTCAGTTTCCTCCGACAGGAGACAAGATGCTGCTTAAGGCAAGGCCTCCGGTTGCACTTGATATGAAAACAGATTAGGTGCTGGTAGTTGGTGTTTGGTAATTAGATATTGGAAGCGATCAATTAGTACTACTGGCTAAAAACCAATCTCTAACAGCAATCATAGTTGAATGTTATGAAATCAAAATGCAATATTGAGTTTTATTTTTCATCTGCCTCGTCCGCAAAGGCCGCATGTGATGCGCTTAAACAGGAAGAGGATTTCAAGAAAAGGGTTGACAGTAAAGTGGAAGTAAAGGGAAGCACTCTTTTGCTTTCAGTTATTGCAGACGATACCACATCCATGCGTGCAACGCTTAACTCTTATTTGCGTTCCCTGCAGGTCATAGAAGGGATTAATACTGGTGCAGTCGGAAATAAGAACACGAATGACGATGTAAATAAAGATTAACTTATCCAAATAACTATTAACGGGTGATATGTGTGAAACCAGATCCTGAATTGGAAAGATCTCTTGTGGAATATCAGAATGCTGAAAGACAATTGCAATCGATAGTATTGCAGAAACACCAGCTCCAGCTGCAGCTCAATGAAATATCTCTTGCAGAAGAGGAATTAAAGAAATCCAAGGGAGATGTTTTCAAATCAATCGGTTCGGTAATGGTCAAAACAACAAAAGAAGATGCAGACAAAGACCTGAAGGAAAGACAGGATCTTGCAAAGATAAGGTCATCTACTTTGGAAAAACAGGAGGAAAAATTACGAACGCACCTTTCAACATTGCAAAAGAAGCTTGAGGATAAGATGAAAGGTTACAAGATGGGTGGAGGCGCAGGAGAAAGTGGCATCCAATAATCCAAAAAATCTTTTTTCTAAATTTTTGCATTTTGTCCGCGGAAAGCGGATAGCAATAACCATGCACCGGGAGGCAGATATCGACTCGGTTGCAAGTGCTTATGCGCTTTCTAAAGTAATTCCATCCAGCGAGATACTCTTTTTAGACAAGCCAGATGACCGGTCAAAACCACTTTCAGAAAAGCTGGGGGTAATCATCCGAATGCTTGGCGATGTCAAACCTTCTGATTATGATGGCCTTGTTGTCGTGGATTGCTCTTCGCATGCGCTTCTTCCATCTGTAAAAGAGAATGGATGGAAAATAATTGCTGTTTTTGACCATCATCGGAAAAGCGGCAAAGATGTTTCTGCTGATTTCGAGTTTATTGACGAGGAATCTCCATCCTGCGCTGAGCTGATTGCAATATTGCTCGATAATCGTGCGGAAAAAAACGAATCTGCAAAATCAGTGGCATCCACAAAATCCTCGTCGATCGAATCCGCACTGATCTCATTTGCTCTGGCAGTTGCGTTTATCTCTGACACCGCGCGTTTTAGTTCCGGAAGAAAAGAAACATTTGAATTATTTTCGAAATTGTTGAAAAAGAGCGGCGCAACATACACCGACCTTCTTTTTTATGCCGATCCTCCAAGAAGCGATGACAAAAAGGTGGCTCTTGTCAAAGCACTTCAAAATGTGAGGTATGCTTATAGCAATGGTATCCTGGTTGCATTTTGCGAGGCCGGTTCCTCCGAGTCAGATGTTGCGGAAACGCTTGTGCAAAGACTGGATGTTGCGTTTGTGGCAAAGACAGACTCTCAAGATAATTCAATAACACGAATCTCCGGGCGGGTTAACAAGAATATTCATACGATTAAGCTTAACGAGATAATGCGGCAGGTTGGTTCGGAACTCGGAGGACAGGGCGGCGGACATTATAAGGCAGCCGGTGCTCGTGTTCGTGCCTCTCCGCAAGAAGCGTTAAAAAAGTGCGTTGAGATATTGTTTCAGCGATTAACGGTTGGGTAGTGGCTATCGGCTTCTAGCTATTGGCTATTAGCTCCAGCTACTGGCTTCTGACATTTGGTGATAATTATCAAACTGAGCGGGAAAACCCACATCCTTTAGGAGT
>DUGF01000040.1 GCA_013331535.1 Microcaldota archaeon
CCCAAAGCTCTTTTCTGAGTGCTCTGTTTTTGCATGAAACTGAAATGGCTTTGCCGTTTTTTATTTCAATAGTCACTGGTGTTTCCAGAACCCCATATTTTGCTGCAAAGTAATCGCCCAGAACAGTGGTGACAAACGTTCCATTTACAGTTAACGGAGTTGTAAATACCTCACCATCCGGAAGGTTGCTCACCATGCCCTGTTTTTGTATCTTTCCATCGCATGCATACCAGTTAAGTTCTGTGTGCGCATGATCAAACTTCGCAGTTATATCTGTGCCGAGAGGAGTTATCACTTTGATAGCTCGTGCATTCTTCACTGCATCCATGACTGCATGCGTTACGCGATAAACCTCGGCATAATCAGCACACATTGCCTGTCCGCCAGCAACTTCTTGGGTTATTGTCGGCATATGCACGTGCCTTACTTTGAATTCGTCAACCAGCATATTCATGAGCGGTTTTCTAAATCCGAGTTCTCCGGGTTTTGCTGTTGCTGCTAAAAAGCTAACGGTCGGATTCAATGCCCGAACCTTTTCTGCAGTTTTAGGCGGCAACTCAGTTAGAGGTCTTTCCCCTAGTTCCTCCATCATAATAAATTCTACGGTCGCACCAACCGACGCTGCCGCTCGTTCGATGCCCTTGCCAACTTTAAGCGTTTCTCTATCTGTAATAATGACAACTCTATCGGTACGTGTTACCGCAGCGCATTTTATCATGTTGGCGGTTCCTTTTGCCACACTTGGCATTCGCTCTAGTGCTGCGCTTTTCTCGCTAGGTCGTCTCCATGCACAGTCACGTCCTCGTGTTAAGATTTCTTTGGTTAGGATTCTTGTAGCTGTCATTCAAACACCTCAATAATTAGTTTATTTGAGTGGATGTGTACAAAAACATTTAAAATATCTGCTTATCTTGCCATATTTGCAATCAATTAGAGATTAGCTATTGGATATTAGCGGTTAGCATTGAATGCAAAACGCAAGACCCAAGACTGGAAACGCGAAACCCCTCAAAAAATTCAGTCTACCTTGTCCTATACCTCAAAAAAGCCCCTATCCCGGTAAATCCCTGAAGGAATTGCGTACCTTCTGCAGTATTTATAGATACGATTTCAACCGGAATATTGTTCTCATGCGCAAGCTCAACAAGATCGTCAATAAGTGGCATATCCTCTGTTTTTTTCGTATTTGAACCGCACTTGGTGCAATCCTTGTTATCAAGCACCTTCTCATGCTCTGTTGAAATATGAGAATCTTCATTCCCACATGAATCACATTTGTAAATCGTGCGAACATAGCTAAGACCCTCTGACACAACAAGGGTTTCGGCCTGCCTGCTGAGAATCGCCTCGCGAACCTGTTTTTCACCATAGGTTGCAAGACCTTCCTTTACTACTTCTTTGATAAACTTCTCAACAAGAATCCTTTCCTTTACTGCCTCCTGCTGTGCAAGGAGACTGTCGCTTTTTGCGATTATTTCCCTAAGACCATATTCATCCGTATAGCCAGTATCAACGACTCCGAGAACCTTAAACTGGTAATTGAACGCGTTTGCCTTCATGAAATATTCTTTTGTCGGGCCAGGACCTCCAACAATAACTCCTTTTACCTTGCCAAGAAGATACATATCCATGGCCGCACCTACGCGCAGGTGGTATTTTTCTATAGACTCTTCAACAAGGCGCTCGTATCGCCTCTGGGATTGGCCCCCCTTATTGACCTTTTGATGCGCATTGGAATTCAGTTTCTTCAAAACCTGCACCTGCGTGCCTTTCATTATGGCAATTGTTGCTTCTCTTCCATCCAAAACTACCAATCCATACGCATCGGTTGATTCTATCATCCGCTCAAGCGGCTCAAGAAAGAATTTGCTGTCACAACGATACGCGCCCACGGAAAGTGGCTGGGGCGGCTCAACTGAAAACAACTGTAGATCATTTTTCGCAGGATTATCAGAAACATTTCCGCAAAAAACAGCTACACCATGTGGCGGAGTGTGCCTATAAACCTTAAAATGCTGTAAGATTCGCTCAAGCGCTCCGGTAACATTCGTGCGCGTGCTTTTTGATTTTATATTGCTTGCCTGGCTCATCTCCTCACGAAGCCGTCCGGCTGTTTCGTGTATGGGAGAACCCTTAGGTATGTAAACGGAAATCAGTTCCGTACCGCTTCCTCGGAATGAGGAGAGCCGCTTAAGCTCTTTTCTGAATGCATATTCCTGTTCTGTGCTTGTTACCATGTTTTTATTTCACCGCAATTAACGCTGCACTACAATTCGGCAGTTTATTTTACCATGATTTATTTCAATATCTCAACCTTTCCGGTTGTGAGCGAATATTTCAGCCCGACTACAGTAAGCTTTCCCTCAGCTACTTTCTCTTTCACTACCTTACTGGAATTTTCAATGCAATCCTTTACCCATCTGACATTTTCTTCTATGGTTTTCTCAACATCTGAAGGACCGGTTTTTCCTACGACTGGTTTTATCTTCTCAAGCACTGAATCAATGTGATTGTTTTCGCAGAGCATCTTGCATGCAGCAGTAACTGCACCGCATTTTTCATGGCCAAGAACAACCAACAACGGAGTGTGAAGGTGTCCTACACCATATTCGATGCTACCAAGAGCGCAGGAATCGACTACATTCCCAGCTGCCCGAATGATGAATAGTTCGCCTATCCCTGCATCAAAAATATACTCGGGCACAACACGCGAATCACTGCATGAAACAATTGTAACAAACGGGTGCTGACCAGAAATGGTTTCGCTTCTCTGCGCAGAAAGGTCTTTTGACTTAAATTCCCTGTTAACAAATCGTTTATTCCCCTCAAGCAATTTTGCCAATTCGTCCATAATTTCACCTGTTTTTAGTTATTAGAATTTTGATCATTCAAGTATTTCAATCGCATCAACTACGCCGTCCCCATTCTCATCATATCCCTCAACAACTTTTGCAAGAACAGACGGCTTAAACGCATTGCCAGCCTCGATTTCTTTCATTTTTCTAAAGATACTCAAAACAGCTGCCCTGGTACCGTGATAATTCAGGCCTCCGATAAGCAGAATTTTTGAGCCTTTTGCAAAGGGATTGTCCACGAGCTCGATAACCCCTGCGTTCTCTCCATATCTTTTTCCTGAAAGATTACTGAATATATCGAATGTTTCCTCTTTAAAATTAATCGGTAAGGCATTGTTTATTTCAGCAACAAGCATGTTTACTTTTGGACCTCCTGCAAGAATGAGATTTTGTTTTTTGTCCGTTTCCTTGACTTCTGTGTCAAGCAAATAAAGAGGAAATGAAAATGATGCGTGCTGACCAAGTAACATTGCAACCTCAACCATGCACAACTCGCTTCCGCGTGAACGATATTTACCATGTGGGTCCGGGGAACCAAGAACGATTTTTCCATCAAAGTAACCGTCATGCACAAAAGGAGCAAGTAGTTTAGGCGGCTCACGACTTTTTGATTTTCCTGCATGCGGTTTCCATTTGCTGCTGTTGAGAACTACTGCGATACTGTCAGACTTGGCAGAATATTTTTTTGCAACCGCGCCCTGTTTTTCCTCGTAATCCCTGAATTCCACAAGTCCGGCCTTTTCCAGTAGTCTGACATGGTAATAGACTGTCTGGACCTGCATGCCGATGATTTTTGCAACCTGCGCAGGATACATCGGCTCTTTGGCAAGAAGCTCGAGAATTCGCAGACGATCTTCTGAAAGTGCGCCAAGTGCCTTGTTTTCAAGCAGTGCACAGTTCAATTCCATATTATCTTCGCGGAGTATTTTCATAGAATCACCACACAAATTATTGGAATACCAATATACTAACAATATTTTAATAATACTATGAAAATTTTATATATACAACTATTAAAAAACCTTTCTTTACATAAAAAATTCTTCAACTGTATCTATGAAATTGTTAGCGGGGTATTTATACAACTGCAGGAATACCCTTGCAGGAACCAGATGAAATAGGGGTTTCGCCCCTTTAGAAATGGTTTTGGTGATGAAAACATGTGCGGAATAATCGGATATATCGGAAACAATAAAGCATCAGAAATAATCATTGACGGCCTTAAAAGGCTCGAATACAGGGGATACGACTCGGTGGGGATCGCCGTAATGCGGGCAGACGGGGAAGAGATAGAAACAAGAAAAGAAAAGGGGATCGTCAGCGAGGTTGCTTCTAACCTGGAATTTCACACAATGAATGGTAAAACCGGAATCGGGCACACAAGATGGGCAACGCACGGGGCTCCCTGCAAGGAGAACTCGCACCCGCATTCTGATTGTTCCGGAAAGGTCGTATTAGCGCACAATGGAGTGATAGAAAATTATATCCAGCTAAAAGACGAACTGACTAAAAAAGGGCACAGGTTCGCTTCGGAAACAGATACTGAAGTTGTCGCACATTTAATTGAGCAGTTCCGCACTGACGGCCTCGCGCCAATGCTTGCATTTATACGGGCAATAGCAATGCTAAAGGGCTCTTACGCAATCGTGGCGATAGTTGAAAACGGGGATGCAATCTATATTGCAAGAAAAAACAGCCCGCTTGTGGTTGGCGTTGGAAACGGAGAAACACTTTGCGCTTCGGATGTTCCGGCAATGTTGAAACACACGAACAATTTCATATTTCTTGAAGACGGAGACATCGGAGTACTAACTACAGAAGGCTGCAGGATGTATGATATTTATGCAAACGAAATTCACCGAAACCCTGTAACATTGAATTGGGATATCGAAATGGCCGAAAAAGGCGGTGCTGCACATTTTATGCTAAAGGAAATACGGGACCAAAAACACTTCTTGTATGAATCATTTCTGGCAGATACTGAACGCGCTGCGGAACTTCTTTCCAAATTCAAAAAAATACACATAATTGCGTGCGGAACATCTTACCATGCCGCATGCCTGATGAAACTCCTCTTGCACAAACATAAGGGCGCAAGCGCAGAGGCTTTCATTGCATCAGAATATCCGTTCGTTGCAAAGCCAGACAAGGAAACTCTTATTGTAGCGATTTCACAATCCGGAGAAACAGCAGATACATTGCAGGCTGTGAGATACGTCAAACAGTATGATGCAACACTTCTTTCATTGACAAACGCGTTTCAGAGTTCGCTTGCCCGTATATCCAATGAGGTTGTTTATCTGAATGCCGGGCCAGAAGTGTCAGTTGCGGCTACAAAAACATTCATGTCACAGCTTGCGGTTATATATAAAATATTGTTTAGCGATGACAAAGACAACGATGGTGGCAATGACCACGGCCGCAGTATGTTGAACCAAATTCCGGAGATAGTCGGAGGCATGCTCCAACAGGAAGAACAAATGAAAACAATTGCGGAAACAATAAGGAATAAAGGAAGTGTTTTTTTCATCGGGCGCGGACTATCATATCCTATTGCAATGGAAGGCGCATTGAAATTAAAGGAAATTTCATATATTCATGCTGAGGGAGGGCCGGCGGCGGAGATAAAACACGGGCCGATTGCGCTGGTAGATGAAAATATGCCCGTCGTGTTCATAGCCAACCGAGGAAATTCCTACGAAAAAGTACTGAGTAATATGATGGAAGTCAAGGCGCGCAA
>DUGF01000094.1 GCA_013331535.1 Microcaldota archaeon
GCGAAGGCTTGGGTTGAGTTTTCCAATAAAGGAGGAAAGATGCTTGTTTCACTCGCGGGAGCCATGAGCACCGGCGAGATAGGCAGGACACTCGCCCCGTTGATCCACACAGGTAAAGTCCACGCAATTTCCTCTACTGCCGCAAATTTGGAGGAAGATTTGTTCAATCTCGTCGCGAACAGCCAATACAAGCTTCAGCCGAAATGGAGGTACCTGACGATGGAAATGGATTTGCAGACGCGCGAAGAAGGATTCAACCGCGTAACTGATACCTGCATACCGAAGGATGTAATGGTTGGCATCCACCTCGCCTTGCGCGATTTTTGGAAAGATGCGTCGCAAAAAGGCGAGCGCCATTTCCACTGGGAATACTTCTACAAGCTCATAAGAAGCGGGTACTTCGAGGGCAAGAACGACGTGCCTTTGGCAAATTCATGGGTAGTCGCAGCGTGCGAAATGGACATTCCTATTTACACGCCGGGAACGGAGGACTCTACGATCGGAAACATGTTTTGCGCGGACGTGATGCAGGGAATAGTGAAAACTCAATCGGTTATTAAGTCGGGCACAGAGCAATTCGAGCACCTAACAAAATGGTATCTGGAAAACGACAAGAACTCTGAAATAGGCTTCTTCCAGATCGGAGGAGGAATAGCGGGAGATTTCGCGATGTGCGTGGTTCCGGGAATAATTTACGACCATGAGCTAAATTGCAAACACTGGCGCTACTTCTGCCACATCGGCGACGCCGTGACCTCGCTCGGCGGTTACTCCGGGTGCCCTCCAAACGAAAAAGTAACCTGGCACAAGCTGGACCCCGATACCATCAACTTCACAATCAATTCAGACGCCTCAATCGTGGCACCGCTTATTTTCCAGTATGTCATGGAGAAGCATGCAGAAAGCAAGGCAAAGAGAATGGTCGTTGATGAAACCGTGGGGAAGGAAAAGATGGCGGCGGTGGGGGGATAGGCAGTGCAATCGCAGTTCAATCAGAGTTACTAACTTTTTGGTTACTTGTTGGTGTTACCCTTAACATCCGGCAAATCCACCTTAAACACGGTTCCTTTTCCTTCCTTGCTTTCAAAACTTATTGAACCTCCTTGCGCTTCTACAGCCCCCTTCGCAACAAAAAGCCCGAACCCGTTGCCGTCTATGTTGAGCACATTGCTTGCCCTGAAAAGCTTTCCGAATATTTTGTCATGGTCTTTCTTCGGAATGCCGCACCCGGTGTCGCTCACCTCGTAATGCAATGCGCCGCCGCGCATTTCCGCAATCAATTTCACCTTGCCTCCTTTTGGAGTGTATTTTACGGCGTTCGTAAGCAGGTTTTCCATTGTCATGCGCATAAGCCTCTTATCGAGCATCATATTCTTGAGATTGCCGCCGACAGCTTTTTCGTAATGAACACCTTTTTCCTCGGCTTTTGGCTTAACCTCGTCAAACACTTCTTCAACGAACTTTTTAACATCCAGATCGGTACGGTCTACTTTCATTTTCCCGAGCTGTAAGCGGGAAACATCAAGTATCATGTGCGCAAGATCGGCCAGATTCGCCGATTGCGCATACATCGATTTGACATGCTTATCTTGCACGTCAGTTAATTTGCCGAGATCCCCGTCAATCATCATTTCCAAATTCCATTTTACCGCGGAGATAGGCGTCGCAAGCTGGTGGGATACCATGCTCAAGAGTTCGTCTTTTTGGCGGTCAAGTTCACGCATAATCTCAACACGTTCCTTGTATATTCGAACAAGCATAATAGTTAATAGAGTCAAGAGTAGAACTAGAAACGCAACAAAAAGAATAAACGGCAGTAGTGTTGCCTGTGTTAATTTCAAATAGTCACCCACAAGTACATCTATGCCAATAATAGCGACTGTATTTTCATTGCCGTCCTTGATTGGCGCATAGGCAGCCAACATAAGACCCCATTGATCTGCATATAATTCTCTATCAGCTACAGGATAGTAATAAGATTCATCGCGTAAGGCTGGATATTCTGTGACATCATATGGATCTCCTGGCATGGGCAATTCTTCATCCGGATCAATAGTTCCGTTTTCGTTAATATCTTCTTCCTCGGCAGTAAGCATATCTGCATCTGCTATAAACTCAAACTCATTGATATCACTTGTTCTGCGCATAATATATGCGTATTTCAAGTTTTTGTTTGCTTCGCGTAGTCTCCAGAGCTGATTAACTAACTTTTGAAATTCTGGTTTTTCTATATCAGAAACATTCTCGACCTTACTGATATCATCTGGATCAAATTGTACTGCAGCCGTAGAAGCTATTGCCATCATTCTTTCCCGAAGTCTTTCAATAAGCAAATCTCGTGTGAAACCATATAGCAAGAAGGTGATTAACGATGCAAGTAACGAACAAATCACCAAAATAGAAATTGGTGAGACCCAATCTTTAATAATTAATATTCTTTTTTTATTTCTTTTTATTTTCATTAGTTTCATTTTATCACAAATTACTTAAAGATGCGAGTTGACAATATTGCAAAAAATGCGGTGAAGACCGCCAATGCATTTGTAGTCGGGCAGGTAGTAATAATTTCAAGGCTTCGAAATAATAATTAATGTCCGCATACACTTTCATCTTTACAAAGTGCCAGGTTTGGGCGGGTGATGCGCGGGGTTTCATGTGTTGCAGTTTAACAACCTATTTTATTTCTTCCATAATCCCTTGAGTTCCTCCGGTATCTCCATGCACTGTTTCTCCGCTTCTTCCTCAAGAAGTTTAAGAACGGAAAGGAACCATGGTTTGACGTCTTGCTCATCATTATCAAATCTTCGATTAATAGCACTTGAGATTTCATCGTATGGAAACTCCGGAAGTTCAAGTAAGCGTTTGGCGTCTTGGAAAACTAATGGAAGCAATCTTTCTTCAATTTTCAAAAACTCAGATACAACTTTATTATCTTTTATCAACCCATGATAATGCAGTGGATCTTCTGGATGGAACCATATTAGAAATGTCTCTAAGCTGTTGTAATCTTCGATAAGATTAATCATTTTGGTGTCGGGAAAGCAGATACAAGACCATATGATCCGTCTTCATGTTTCATAAGACGAACGATTGCGCCTTTGGTTTGGCTGGTATAAGTCGATGGGTCACTGCTTTTCATCCATGTGCCAAGTGACTCAATGCCAAAAGAGGAGAAATCAAAAGGAAAATCTCTCTTTGAGCCATCTTGTGCGGTTTTCACCCACTCCTCAATCTCCGCTTT
>DUGF01000065.1 GCA_013331535.1 Microcaldota archaeon
TTTTCCCATACCTGGCAAGAATTTTATTGTAGGCTCTAAGATGAAAGCTTTCAGAATCAACCAGCACGCCATCCATATCGAAAATTATTCCCTTTAACATAAGATTACCCTAAAAATTTATTCATGCTACCTTATAATCCATTCTCATAAGAAAGTGTCCTGCCACAGTAACACATTTTGGAAATCAGTATTGGTAAACTGTCCGTTGATGAATGGAGTTCTTAGATAACGGTCTAGCCTGTTTAAGAGTATTGTTCCTATCAAATACATTGCTAGAGTCTGATGTTTTTTATTTTCTCCCTGTCCAACCATACGAGGGTGCGTATCAGCTAAGAAATGAGTTGCCGTAATAAAAGCCAATCGTAAAAGAGGGTTATCTCCGAAACAAAACTGATCTTGCAATCCATTTTCAAGAGATGCCTGCAAGAATTCGGCCTGAATCTCCTTAAAAAGGTTTGTTATGCGATTTTCCTTAGGCCGCAGAATGAATTCATTCCCGGCCAGAGATATCGTGTTGCTATCATAACCAAGTTCGAACATTTCATCACGCACCATTTTCCATCCGGTGAAGTAGAATAATAATTTCCCAACGTCATACAAAGGATCATAAAATGGCGTCGGGTCTCCGGTAAACTTTGATTTCATCCAGACCACGTCCCCGCGGGGATCTATAATATGAAAACCATCTTTGCAAACCACGATATTGTCTGGTATGGGATCTCCGCTTGCACAAACGCCCAATAAATTAGGTGCGAGTAACCTGCAAAGTGATTCGTTTTCTCTAATCTCCCTCAAGATTTCTAGAGGATTTTTGTATCGCATGCCATTGACAAGCATACTCTCAATATATGGAAGATTACTAAAAAAGTCGCTGCCATTCCTACGGTCCACCTCCACAACCCCATTCAATCGTCTATACACCCGACCAGTATATGTTCTATCAAAAAAGTCTCTGGGTGATGTGATTGTTTCTGCAGCGTAGATTGCGAGCAGAATTCTTTGCAATTCGCAGACAAGTCCAAGAATTTCACTTTTACATTGAAGCTCGTTGCACACTAAATCGCGCATGCTTTTTCCATTGTAGTATCTGGAAGTGAAAAACGCGATACTATCAGACGAATGAGATGTCGTGACGTCCAATACTATATCCCCGTAACCGATTTCCGGGCGTTTGCCTAGATAACTCCGNNTCGTCCGTTCTCCGCCCCTTCCTTAGCAGAAATTTTGAAGATTTCATAACCCGCGTCTGTTGTTATTAGATAAACATGGGCAGCGGAACCGCCAATAATAGGCGTAACCACCTCTCCACGTATCACATTATCTATTATTGCTCTATACGCCATTTCTCTAAATCCATCCACCGTACTAATAAGTTCCTTTCTGCGTAGCAGATTAATAACGGCAATTGCACGATTATTTGAAACCAGACCCGCATCTCTTTTTTTTGGACGCACGACCTTTGAAGAATGCCTGGCAAATGCCATATCAAGTTCTAAACACATTCTTTCTATCTCTTCGCAGCTGGTAGGAGTACCAACGCCACCATTTATTATTCTGTCCGGAGCGACAAGAAGCAATTTTGACTCTGGAAGTTTTACAAGTGCAAGTAGTAAATCTATAAAATTTTCGTAGTGCATAAAATCTCTTTCCTCTTCCCAGCAACTAATCTGACCCTTTTTAAAATAATCTAAAAATAGGGTAGAAACTAGGTTTTCTCTATCGGTTGGTCCATAGAGATAAGTCGGTCTAACTACGAAATGAGATTCGTAATCCCTCACAAAGAACTCACCAAGTAGTTTACTTATTTCATAAACAAAACTATATCCATATTCATTTTCTATGGATTGCCATGGTGGAGGGTGTAATTTGAGAAAATCCCGAACAACTGGCCTTAATTCTTTTATATTATTCCCGCAGAACGAGTTTAAGCTGTTAGCAAAGGACAATCTTGCAAACAGTAACCATTCCTTCACTGGTTCGCATAGGTCCAGCTCATCTTCCAGATATCTATCTGATTTCTTTTTTGAGAGTGAATAAACGTGCGCCGTTGAGATATAGACAAGGCGTGGTTCGTCTGTTCTTTCGCGAAGCATATTCACCAGATTTGCAGTTCCGACTGCGTTTAAGAGAATGGCGTTTTCAAGCTGATCCCTACCGGAGGGAGTAGCCGTATCCGCAGCAAGATGCAAAACCGTGTCGCTGCCTTTAATAAGGTGACGCAAGGCACACCTATCAAAGAGATCGCCTTGGATAGGTTCGACCGATGCGTCTGGAGGAAAAGGAGTTCTAACCAGCCCACGGATCTTTAAGTTCTGATGATGGAATCCATATCCTACCAGTGCTTTTCCAACTCGTCCGCTTAAGCCAGTGACCGCAACCACCATAACATTATTATAATAACCATACATATCTTAACACTTATGGAAAAGTCAAAGATATCATGTGGTTACCTCTTCTGAAGGAGCAAAGGTTATGTTATAAAATCACCTTTGCGCTTCCCTTTAGCACAAAGAACAGGGAAATAGATTCCGGCAATTCCTTTTTTTCTCCTTTTTTAAACGGACCAACTGAGGATTTTGCAAAATTCAATTGCGGAACATCCTCGTTGAATTCTATAGCCAGAATCGAATTAGCGCCTGTTCCGAATGCAAGCGCGTCGTCGAGCGGATTAAATGAATCGATATTTGCAAGCGGAACTATTTTCGCGACCAAACCGGTTTCTCCGTGAATAGAATTCGGAACCCTGATCAATCTTGCAATATCTTGGGTAACGCTGGTATCTACTCCTATTGAACGGATTGGAAGTTGTTCGGCGATAGGTTTAAGACGTTCGAGAATGTCTGAAACCGAGGACTTTGACCAGTTTCCTTCTTTTATTCCATTCGTGAACCGCTCGCGCTCTTCTATATTTGAGAATTTCCGGCTGAAGGTTTGCGTCTTCTCATTTATGGCCCGAATCACTGCCTTTGCAAACCTTCCGCGATAGCCGCTGTCCGATTCTTTCGGGCCGATTATCCTCAACGCGCGTTTTGGTCCGCTAACATCAAAGAAATTCAGATAGTTTAAACCAATTCCATTTGCATATTCCGCAAGTTCTCTTCTCTCTTCTGATCCTAATCCAAGATAATCCGTATCCCGGACATGGATGTGGTATCCCCTATTTCCTGAGAAAACCAGAATTATTTCTTTCTTTGAAATTCCGAAATCCGAGACAATAAAATCCTCCATAAGCCGGATTGCGTCATCCTTTACTTTTCCAAGCATCGCATATACGCCGTATTTTCCTTCAGCATGCAAATCCAAATCAAAAATAAGATCGGCTCCAAGAATGCCCTTTCTTTCCATTGGTGTTGCATCAGGTCGTTCGTAATAAGCTGCGGAATGAGAAACAAATAATGGAGTGTTCGTGACAAGATATGTTCTGAATGCCTCGGCTGAACCAAATGAAAGGTGCCTTGCATCAATTTTCTTTATGTTTCCAAATCCGAATTCCCTTTGGTTTATTGATGGAATCTGGATGTTCGCATTGGAATAATATGCGGAAAACTTTTTCAAAACAAATTGACGTTCGTTTGGATCCATACTATTTTGCACCCAGGTTTTTTCCATCTCAGTATGCTAAACTGCACCCCATACCTTTCCTTTCCAGTTCAAAGGGCTTCCAATCCTGCAATCAGCACAGCAAATGCCGTATGATAAAAGCGTTGCGCATGAAGGAACGGAATATCCACGTTTTTTTATGTGTTCAACCTGATATTTTGTTATTTTTTCATTGAAATCCGGGAGATTTGAGTAGAGCGAAACTATCTGTTCAACAGACATTCCTCTTGCAGTAAGATAAACTGCCAGTGCCCATCTTGACTGGTGGTTTAAGTTTTCATGCTTTTTCAAAGATTCGAGCAATTTTTCCATGCATGGTGGGTTATCTCCTTCTTTGAATGTTACTGTGCTCTGCGGTTCTATCTTAGGTAGGTCTGATTTCAGGTTTTCTGCTGCTTTTTTGATGGAATCCGGGACTCCACCGCGTAATTGCGGGATTTCACCAGCCTTCTTTCTCACGGCCTCCTCCATCAAACGCCTTCGTTCGTGCGGATTTACAGAAACAAATCCGTTAGAGACACTCCGATTTACGAGTTTGTAGTCTATCGAGCGAGGGGAGAACTTCAGATATGCAGGAAGCGGGACAAATAATATTCCATTCACGCCGTGGATTGTCACGAACCGGTCACTTTGATTTTCTTTCTTTACTGAAATACCAAGCTCTTCAGAAATGGTACCAAGTGCACCATCACCTTCCTTTTCAAAAAAAGAATGAGCCAGCTTTGCCTCTGCAACTGCAAATTTATTTGTCAGATATCTGTTTCGCATATAGCTCAAGATCATTCTTGAAACTGCGTAGGAAGCTACTTCCGCGAGCTTTTCAGATTCATGAACTGCAGTGCTTTTCATCCATTTGCCTGATAATGCTGATTTCAGGCGGGCAAGTCCTTTATCCATAATTTCAGGAGTAGGGGAAATGCTCTCTTTTTCCAGCAATTCCTTTGCAGCATTGGAGAAAGGATATCGCACGCAGAAATCGAGATTGTCCACGATTATAGTTTGTATAGAAGGGGATAAATTGGTTTTGGGTGCACTGGATAAATTTTTATATGTTACGCATGATTACTCAATGGTGCAGGAAGTCTTTGAGGGGAAACCGTAATGGCGGTTTCTAAACCGTATTTCCCACTTCAAATCATTGCGGATTTCGTTTCATATACGATCCTTGCACCGATTCATACTTTTGAGAGTTTAATTGCTAAGGCGGTTGTAATGAAAAAATTCAAGACCACAGAGTTCTTATTTTTGTTTTATGATATCGAAGATTTTTTAAGAAAAGAGAGAATTATTGCGAAAAGAAAAGCATGGGCAAATTTCTCTGACAAAATCAATTACAATGAATTTTCTGAGATTCTGAGTTATTTGCGCGAATCCAATAAGATAAAATTTGTCAATAAAGACCGTGTGAAATGGGCGTTTCAGCCGTTATGTGATTACGACGGAATCTGTATTAATAAAGCGTACAGGGAGGTTTATCCATCTCTTTTGGGTGGAAAATACAGAAGCAAAGGATGGAGTTATCTTTGTAAAAAACATTTCCGGCATGAACAAAAAAGATTTAAAGGAAAATTACCCTATGTTTCGACGATTTGATATAATTGACTTTCGGAACTATGGACGCGGAACTCGAGACGTAATTTGAAGCGAAACTCGGAATACGTGGAACCCGGGACTCTGGACTCGAAATAATTGGATTTGAGCCGCACGNNAAAGAGTTAAGAAATGTTTGGGGCACTAAGTAAATGGGATGAACATGGAAAAACTCATATTTGCGGCAATTGTTTGGAAAGAAAAGGGAGACTATGTTTCGCTTTGTCCTCAGTTAGACGTATCAAGCTTCGGAGATACGAAAGAAAAAGCACTAGAACATCTTAAAGAAGCGGTCGAATTATATCTAGAGGATGAAAAGTGTGATGCCCACCAAAAAGCAGAGGTCAGGCAGATCATAATCTCACACAACAGAAAAAAATAGGTGTTTTTGGTGGATAAACTGCCAAGCTTGAATGCGAGAGACGTTCTAAAAATTCTTAACAAAACTGAATTTTACGAAGTAAGCCAGCGTGGTGGGCATCTGAAATTGAGAGATGGAAAAGGACACACTGTAATCGTTCCTATCCACAGTAACAAAGATATCCCCAAAGGCACTCTTCTCAGCATTATCCGACAAGCAGGGTTGGCACGTGAGGAATTTTTGAGGATTTACTACGAAAAGTAGTTCTGAACAGTTTCGGACGAATTTGATGCTGTTAATGCTTTAAATATCCCATTTTCTTACCTGTTCCTGAATCAGTTTAACGAGAGATAAATCAATGTAAGTAGTTCCTTGTCTATCCTTCTGTTTAAACCCCATTTATCCACACGCAAACGATACTTTTTTATAACTGTTTATCCTAAGTAAATATGGGAAGAAAATGAAAGAAATTACTAGGACACAGCGGAAGCAGACTTCTGGATTGGTTAGACCTCTTGCTTTTGCTCTTTCAGTTGCTGCTTTTTCTGGAACTCTTTTGATGCCTAAAAGTTTGAAGGGAGAGGAACCAAGACCAGCGGTTATTACACTTGCACAGGGTGGACCTGCTGCGGTTGAGACTCCACAGCCAAAGGAAGACGTTAATGTTTTTGAGGATGAATTCGTCAGATCACCAAAAAGAGGAGTTATAGGAAAACTGCTTATAATTTATGATAAAACAAATGGGGCAGTAAGGGTATTTGAAGGGGATAGAGAAGTTGGACAGAGATTTGGGGATCAGATTGTAGTAAGACCAACAAAAACAGGATTAATTGAAGTAAGAAATGGAGATGTCATACGGACAGAGATTTGGGTAAGGAGTGAGGGGACAGAAGTGCGGGGTGAGGAAAGAAGCGAAGCATTGGATGCGGCTTGTAGAATGATAGATCAGGGTATTAAGACCGGAATGACAAGAGAAGCTTCATTACGTGAAACTCTTTCGGAGATAACTGCTGGTAAAAGCATGTTAAAAGTTCGGGAAAGTGGGCGAGAGGATAGATTAAATTCAATCCTAAAAATGTATGAAGACGGTGCAAGCGCAGATCAGATATTAATACAAATGAGAGAATGGGGTTACACCGATTTTGTATCAATCGCTGGAAAAATGAATGCACTTATTCGCATGGCAAGTAATGAATATTCCTGCGACTTATAATGATGTTCTGTTTTTAGTAGGGTTTTTAAGTTATAAGCAAGATAATTTATCTAATGCCTGCACCCCAAAGCATTGAACCGGCGATAACAGTTCGACCAGAACATGAAAATGTAGCTGAATTGTTAGCTCGTAGTAGATCCAAAAGGTTTGGTTCACCTCAGATAGACAAACTAGGTGCATTAGAAAGAAACGCACGAACACAAAATATTCTTATTTCGGTTACAAGTAAAGACGAAAAACAATGTCACGAGGCGCGACAAAAATTAATTGAACAGGGTCAAAGAACAGGTTTATCAAAAGAGAAGTCTACTTTAGAGGCTGATGCCGAGATAATTAGTGGTCGAAGCCTTAGTGCAGCTATAAAGACGGGTAAAACCGATGATATTGGTAAAATCCTCAAATCATACGAATCCGGCGCATCCGCAAAGGACATATTAGACCAAATGCAAAAATGGGGTTATTCCTCCTTCGTAAAATCAGAACTTGCCCGCCTTGCATCCTACAAATCAACCGAATTAAAACAGCAGATGGCTTTATTTGAAATTAGTGAGAGTAGAACAGATGCTGCCCAATACGCACGTGAATTTGCCCTTTCTTTAAGGGAATTAACCCGTTATGCCCCCGAATCCTACAAAGATGAATT
>DUGF01000026.1 GCA_013331535.1 Microcaldota archaeon
GCAGAGCGTGAGGCAGTTGCCAAGAGCATAAATACGTTCGGAATTGCCGAACTTGAGAATAAGGAAAAGGAATTGACAATTTCGGTTGAAGAAACAAAGAAAAAACTCCAAAATGCTGAGGAAGAACTGTCGAAGACAAGGGAAAAATCAATATCTGTAGATGCAGAATACTCGGAACTGGCAAAGAAGCGGGAACAGACCAGTGAACTTACCAAAGAGAAAACAAAACTCGAAGGATATGTTACGACATGGACAAAGGAACTTGAAGGAAAGGATATCAGCGAAGAGAAAATATCCGAAATAAGGCAGAAACGGGATGAGATAGAAGCAAAAAGAATAAAGAGGGGGGAAGAACTAAAGGAAGTTGATGCGAATCTCACGAAACTTTCAAAAAACGTTGGAGTTCTTGATACAAAAATAAAAAGCGCGGAAAAGGCAGCAAACGAATTGAAAATTACTGACACAAAACTCTCCGCACTTCTTGATGGAAAGCCGCACGGAACCGTGAATGCGGAGATGAAACTTCTTGAAGACGAGATAATTTTACTGGAAACTGAAAGAAAATCCGCGGAAACTGAGATAACCCAGGTGGAAAAGGCATCTGTGCAACTTGCACCAGGAATGTTGGAATGCCCTGTATGCGGAAACAAACTTGAGGAACATAAGGCAGCGCATTTAATTGATGAAAGAAGAGCGCGTATTGCGGAACTGAAGAACAAAATTTCAGGTGCATCCATACGACTCATTGAATCAAAGAAAAAACTCAGCGCGTTGACTATTCTTGGAAAGGATATAGACACGCTCATGCAAATGGTGATTGTACTTAGAAGCCAACAGGAAGACGTCGGCGTTGACTCACTTCTTGGAGAACGAAATGCAACCGTAACTGAAATAACCTCGGAAACCGAAAGAAAAACTTTAATTATGGCATTTTTGGAAAGTCTTGCACCTGAGGCGCACCAGCTTGCCATTCAGATAAATAATTCGGTCAATCTCCTGAAGATGAAAAAAGAGACTGAAAATGCAAAGGTCAGGCTTGAACAGGTAGTTGAATCTATTTCCAGAATAGGATTTGATGAAAAAAAGTTCGACGAGCTCAGAACTTCAGCAACAGAGCTAAAAGTGGCCGTTGAAAGGCTGAATGGAATCCGCATGAATCTGGCAACAGAAAACAAGGCACATACGGAAATCCTTGAATCGACAAGAAAAGAACTCGGAGCCATAAAAAAGGCGCTTGAAGAGGAAAAAAGACTTGGACAGATTGAAGAAGAACTGGCGATTTTCAAAAATTCATTAATGGAAACTCAGGTTGCATTAAGAACTGAATTAATAGAGGCGATAAACTCTGCAATTGGAGGGATATGGAAAATAATATACCCCTATGCAGATATTTCCGCGGTTAGAATCACTGCAACCGATAAAGATTATGTATTCGAAATACAGGATGGAAATGGAACATGGAAATCCCTTGATGGAATTGCAAGCGGAGGGGAACGCGCATGTGTTGCACTTGCACTGAGAATCTCATTATCTATGGTGCTTACTCCGAATCTTGGAATGCTTATTCTGGATGAACCAACGCACAATCTGGATAAAGAAGCGGTTGAACTGCTGTCGCAGACTCTGCAGCTAAAAGTTCCAGAGGTTATCGGACAAACAATTGTGATAACGCATGAAGAAGGTTTGATGGGTTCGGAATTCGCTGCAAGCTATAAATTAACAAGGCAAAAAGAAGGATTCGGGGCGACTGTTACCGAAAGGATTTGAAAGTAGACAAGAAAAGCAGGAATTAGATTGGCGCAGAACCAAGCACGCTCTTTTCAAGCGAATAGACTAGTTCCACATCATCCACAGACACATTTCCAGATTGTTCGACATGCCATGCAAGGCATTCCTCATTTAATTCATGGAAATACGAAGCAGATGCGTGCATGATATCCGCCTTTGATGCAAGCCCTGCCATGAATAGATAACGCATTGCTGCAATAAAATCACTTACCAGAAGCGAGCGTTTCCTGCTTGCCCTCATGTTACGTAGGTCAGTTAGTATAAGGTCTTTTGCGGAAATGACAAAACTTNNAACGTACCGAACAATAGACGCTGTTTGTGAAGTGCCGCGAGTTTTTCCGATATCAACTCGACCAGCCTTCCTTTATGGAAATGATCAAGCCTGCTAACATCGGCTTGATTGAAACATTTCTTATCCAATGAATCATCAAATGACCAGCACCCCCTTTCAAACATACTGACCAGATAGAAATTTCCAAATACTGATTTAAAATAACCTATTATATTCTCTACTGATGCTGAAATCTGGCCGCAGACACGGAATATGGATTTTGCAACCTCTTCACCACAGCGCCTTACCACGTAAACGATGTTCTTCCGTGTAAACGCATTTCTGTCACTTCCATCACGCATGGAAACCTTGAATAACCAGGATAAATCAGCACCTTTTTTGTATTCCAGCATGCGGATTCTGGTTTCGTCTATTTCAGCCGGAGCGTTCTGCCTTGGCCATGAGTATTCACGTAGTACAGTCTCTTTGTCGGAAGTTTCACGGACCGCACATGGCACATCACGGGTATAAACCGGAATCGAGGTATTTCCCTTAAATTGGCCAGAAACCTCTTTTTTCACTGAGCCGCGTGTAGTTTTAGCACTAATATACGCCGGATTGGCCTTTTCAACTTGCATTAGTGTTAGCTTTGGCTCTTTCATCAATTCACCCGCAGTACAAAAAAAGAAGCGCTGCTGCGCTTAAGATATAACTGTGGAAGGAATTAAAACCGTTGTCACAAAAGCCTGAACTAGGCTTTTTGACTGAATAGAACGATACATCGTTCTATTGATGTCACTTAAATCAGAAACCGTCTGAGGTCACTTTCTGCCATGTTCCGTTGATAAATTGCCACAGTGTTTTGATTATTGGGTCATAAACAAGGCTTGTCTTTGACGCAATTTCCTTTGGCCGTCCTATCTCTATAAGAGTAAAACGTCTCATCCATTCAATGGTTTCACTGAATTGATTGCGCTCTATGAGGTAAACCTGCTTTTTTTCCTTGCGCCTTTCCTCGCACCACGAAATGATTGACTCGATTTCTTGCTTTGATGGCATAAAATCACGTAATTGAACAGGTAATGAAACCGGATTTACTTTTTAACTATATAGATTATGTCCCCTTCACAAACTATGTGTGAAAGTCCCACCCGCTGTTTTGCATGTTTCACACTTTTTCCAGTAATTAGGGCATATCGGAAATTCTTTTTCAAATCGCGATGAAGGTGTCCGCAGACTTCTGCAACTGTTGAGCCGATTCGCATCATGAGCGGCTCTTCCAGATCCGCCTTTTCCCCGCGCCTTCTTGTGTAGATTCGTATCAGGCGCAGACCGCGATATATTGCTTCACGGATCTGCTCTATACCCAATCCGCTTTCCGCGGAGATTAATATATAAGCCGGGGGAAACCGGGATTTCATAGACGAGGGAATGGTATCGATCTTGTTCACGACCACTAGTGTCGGCACGTAATTGCGGTTTCCCTCAAGAACGTCTATAAGCTCATCAACAGTGGCATTAGTGCGGAAAATAATATCCGCGTTATGGATTTTGTATTCATTGAGAATGGCCATGATCTCCCTATCGCTTATGTTGGTTCGCTTTACTGTTGAATTTATTGTTATGCCGCCATATTCTTTTTTCTTGATTACAATATCTGGACGACTTGTGTTCATACGTATTCCAAAACCATATAATTCACGTTCGATTACCCCGATTTGTTTTGGTGCGGCAGCATCAAGCATGATTAGGATTAAGTCTGCACCCCTTGCAACTGCGATTACTTCCCTGCCTCTGCCTTTTCCATCCTTTGCACCTTCGATTATTCCCGGCAGATCAAGAATCTGTATGCGCGCATTCTTGTATTCCATCATTCCCGGAATGCATTTTAGGGTTGTGAAATCATAAGCTGCTACTTCGGATTTTGCATTTGTAAGTCTTACGAGAAGTGTTGATTTTCCGACGCTCGGCAACCCAATTATCGCAACGGTCGCATCCCCGCTTTTCTTTACGTCAAAGGTCTGCCCGCTGCTTTTTGTTCCGCTGGGGGTGATTAACTCGTGTCTGAGCTTCGCCATTTTTGCCTTTAGGACTCCCAGATGAAATTCGGTTGCCTTGTTCTTCTGGGTGCGATGCATCTCTTCGTCTATTTCCCTGATCTTTTCCTGGATTCCCATATCAAGAAGTAGAATAATCAAAATCTATTTTAAATATGGGATATCCCAGCCTTCTTCCCTGGCTTTGGCACGCCATTGGGATAAACGTACCTTCAACCCGTTCTTTTCAGTCTTAATGCCCAGTGTATGGACAAAACGAAGAAGTTCATCCATTGTACAGCCTTCTTTCTGTTCGGTAATAAAAAAAATGATTTCGGCTTTGGCACTCCCGAGTCTTCGTGTACCATCTTTTCGATGTACCGAGTTAACTGGTTTTAATTTTGGGATAGACGGATCATTTTCTCTCATTTTACGTAGCTGTGTTTGGAGAGTCCCTGGTTGGATTCTTCTCCTGTGTTTTCTACAAAAACCAACTGCGTCGTTTATATTCCATTCCTGGTGTTGTTTTAATGCAGTTACCAGTGCATCCCTAATTGGATAAATTACAGACACTCTTTTTCTTTTTGGACTTGGAGATAGTTTTGGGATAGTTGGGTCTTGCTTTCTCCAGACATATAATGCAGTGTATATTGAACCGAGTTTGACGCGAACGTTATTGCTGCGTGCAATCTTAACCAAATCAATGGCATGGCACTTAGGATTCGCCCTTATATGTGCGATTAATAGTTCCTTACAATCACTTAGGGTTTTTCTATTTGGACTTGGAGATCGTTTTGGGATAGTTGGGTCTTGTTTTTTCCAGATAGATAATGCAGTGTTTATTGAGCCGGGTTTGACGCGAACGTTATTGCTGCGTGCAATCTTAACCAAATCAATGGCATGGCACTTAGGATTCGCCCTTATATGTGCGATTATCGCCTCTTTGCAATCCTGTAAGGTTTTTCTCCTATTTTGTGAAGGAATAGTTTTTCGGTAAGTTTCAAGTGCTGGAGTTTCGCTTCTAAACCCGCGTTCAGTGCCTGTGCGTGCACTTTGGCAGATGCTGGATTTTATTGCAGAAGAGGTACGCATGTATTTATATATCCTAAAAAATGATTAAAAATGGATATGGTGTAATAGATTTATGCCTGCCCAGACAAAGGAAGCATTGCGAAAGGAAATGCTTGCAAAACGCAATTCAACCAGCGAGAGCGAGCGCGTTGAAAAGAGCGCCGCGATAACGAAAAGGGTTCTTTCACTCGGGCAGTTCAAAACCGCACGAACGATTGCGCTCTATATTCCTAAAGGAAGCGAAGTAGATGTAAAACCACTCATTTTGCAGGCGATAGCTGACAAGGAAGTTCTTGTTCCGGTAACCGCTTCAGACGATTCGGATGACNNCTTGGCTATGGAAAAGGATATTACGATAAGTTGTTCGCACATCTCAAGACATTTAAAATAGGGGTTTGTTTTGATTTTCAGATTGTTGAAAAGATTCCAAAGCATGAACATGATGTAAGGCTTGATTATATTGTAAGCGAGAAAAGGATTTTGGGGTTAAGATTGTAACGCACTGAACATGGATACAAACCTACAAATGACCACACGTTTTATAAATAGTGGGTAACAACTTAGTATAATTATGACAACTCGAACTGTATACGAACTAAGAAGGAATCCAAGAACGGATAAAATAACATCTTCACCAAATCTTTCACGCAGATCGCTTGCAGTATATTCTCATTTAACCGGATTTAGTGGCTCTGGTGTTGCAATGAATGCAGTTTTACCACTTGAGGGGGGTAAAGCAAGAATAGCGCTTTCAGATTCTGAATTGGAAATGGCAGAAAGATTTGGTATAGGATTTACCATGGGAAAAGCAGAGGGCATTCCGAATGGGGAATATGAGGATTTTGGGTGGCAGCCACTCAGTGAAAACGCAGGTAAAACAGGCAGGCTTGTTGAAGTCCCCCCAGAAACCAGATTTAGCTTATTGTTATTGACCGATTCGGAATGGACAGGATATAGCAGGGCAGTAGCCAATATTCGGCTTATGGATCATGGGCCTTTCTTAAGAACGCTGTCGGATACACCTGACGTTTCTAGGCCACGGTATCGACCTCCAGTTCGAGCACCTCCGGTTCAACCAGTTTCGCCACCAGTAGTAAAGGAAATTTTATTGGCGGAAACTTCGTTCTTAGGCACACAAATATTATTTGTGGATGGAGCCGAAAACCCCAGAAGTGCAATAAAGGATGTGGGTTTAGGAGTTAACACTATTGGTTGGGTGCATAGGAAAAAATTATGGGGATGGGACCAGAAAGAACTTCAACAGTTTCTAGCAGAAGAGAGGGCTGCTAATGGCGTGAGTGCAATACCGCTTGAGCTTTACGTAGGGATGCTCA
>DUGF01000109.1 GCA_013331535.1 Microcaldota archaeon
AATGATGGCTGCTTCTAAGCCTACATCCCGATTGTTTTAGGATGGACGCTCCTTTACGATTAACACTTAACCAGCATTTAGGGTCCTTAACCCCACGTACGGTCGTTCCCGTAAGGGCTCACGAGCTTACCCCGTGAAACCCGACTGCCCCCTTCTTTGGAGAAACGGCATTCGGAGTTTGAGAAGAAGGCGACCCCTTTCGAGGCCATTCCCCCTAATCAGTGCTCTACCGCCGCATCATCCTCTAGGGACGCTGTCCTGAGGGACATTTCGGAGGGAACCCGCTATCGCCGTGTTCGATTGGACTATCACCCCTACACCCAGCTCACCCAAACGGAATATACCAGAACTGGATTCGGACCTCCACCATTCGTCAGAATGGCTTCATCCTGGCCGGGAGTAGATCACAACGGCTTCGGGTCTATCGGGAGTGACTGATCGCGCTTTCGCACGACACCCCTCATTTCTTGCGGGCACTCGCTTTCGCTTCGATTTTCATCTCGCCACGCCCGATAACTCCTTGGCACTTGCTTCGAGAAGTAAGACACAACGCTGATACTCCCTGTCGTACAGTTCCTTACGAAACCTAACTTCCAGGAAGGTCGATTCTTTTGCGCCGTATCGTAATGTCTCCATGTAATTTCAGGTTCTTTTAACACCGCTCTCGCGGTACTTTTCAGCATTCTCTCGCGATACTAAATTCGCTATCGGTCTGGCACACTCATACTTAGATTTAGAGGTTGATACCCCCATATTCATACCACCTATCCAGGAGGCACTACTCTTTTTGGATCGCTCCGTTTTCCTTCGCTTAAGAGGCTATCACTCGCTGTGGCGTGTCGTTCCAGACAAGTTCAGCTCAAAAAACGGATGCTCCCCGCCACATCTTATCTGCATTACTGCAGAATATTCAGCGCGATCTGACCGGCGTTCACTCGCTGTTACTAACCGGGTCTCTATTGATTTCTTTTCCATCCCCTACTAAGACGCTTCATTTCAGGGAGTAATGTTGCCCATTCCTGGGCACCGTCCTATTCCGGGATCACGGGCTGCATGCGCCTACTCCGGACGTTTCGCCGCTTACCGCGGGACCTTGTGGTTGCCAGCCTAGCCATCCACTACATGGATTATAGCATTTGCATATCTGGTTTAAATTATAAACTCACATTATAGACTTCCTTACAGTCACTTCATAGTCGTTTCGCTTCTGTTAGAGAAGAAGCACACTAGCCAAATCAAATTCATTACGCATAAAATGCGCTCACTCGTTCGGTGAGCTAATATTAGGAGCACATATGTTTATAAATGCTTTCGGTCGCTGAAAACTCGGGAAAAAACGAAGAATACGACGTAAACGTATTTAATTATTGGTTTAATTTATTGATTACAGATTCGCATCTAATTCTCCTTAAAGGTACCTACAAAAAAGATTTGAATTCCCCCACTTCGCTATTTGGAAAAGAAAAATTCGGAAATAAAAAAATTAAAAATAAAAAAAGAAAAACGGCAAGATTACTTGCTTGCCATGTTGTAAACGCCTTTGAGCGCAACAACTACTGCAGCCGGGGAAACGAAAGCGGCCAATCCGCCAACGAAACCAATTATCATGCTGCCTAATTGCGTTCCAAGAATTGAACCCAACGCACTCACGGAGCTTGCCGCTGCAAGAAGCGCAATGGTTGCAATAAGGAAGTTGTAAATCTCTTTGTCAGTGATATTCATCAGACCGACAATCAGACCCAATATCGCAAGTGCCCCTAAGATCAAAGTCTGGTATGCTTCTACCTGTGCTGAGAATACCCCTATTACAAGGGACAGCACCACACCAAGAATAAACGCATATTCACCTATTTTCTCATCCATGGTAAATCACCGAGATAACCCACGACGATTAAGTTTATAAATCTAACGCTAAGGCACTACGGCATAGGACGAAAAACTTAACGGCGTCTTACCAGTTCATCGACGGGAGATGTGTCCCACGTGGTAAGCACATTTCCGCGTCTTGTAGATGAATCGCGCGATGTTGTTGATGCCGAGGTTTCGGACGAAGCAGCTGAACGCTCTGAACGCGCTTCTGAAGAACGCACACATATTCCGTCGCTGCATTTTTCAGTCATGCTGCAACGCATGGTTTTTGATTTTGCACGGTTTCCTGAACAGAAATATTCCCGAACCCGCATATCGCCGTCACATGCATCCCTATATGCACTTTCAGTTCTTGTGCCGTCTTCGGTTATCAAGGCTTCACGGGTATTTCCCTTTGTTTTTATATCCATGCCACCATCGGAATCGGCGCATTCGTATCTAAGCTCTGCCTTTGGCGGAACTTTTGAAGAAACTGTTGGAACAACAGATGGGGCGATTCCCTTGGAGATTACGTCAGTGGGTTTTGGCGATTTTGATGCTCCGGTAGTAGATTGCGGAACAACCGAAACAGAATCGGATTTCGAATCAGATTTTGCACAAGCACTGCGAACACAGGAATAACCCTCAGCAACACGCGAACATACTATGCGCGTGGATTTCATTTCCCCGCCGCGCTCGTAATATTCAACTAACACCCTTGAATCGGCACAATTATCTTCAAAACTTCGTCCATCCGTGCATGTAACTCTGCCAGCTATCCGGTATTCCAAACCACCATCATTATCACGACAAACAGATGAAGATGTTTCTGTAGTTTCTTCTGAAACCACAGAAGAATCACGTGGTCTTGTGGCTGACACTGAAGGAGTTGAAGAAGTTGCAGATTTGGGAGTTACAGATTTATTTGCGATTGGACGCGGAACATTAGACACAGAACTCGAAACACTTGGTGCGGGACTCTTACTGCACGCACCATCAGAACATGAGCCCGAAGGACAATCATAATATTTTATTACAGGGGAGCTTTCGCTTTCGCAAACCCATTCGGCAAGCCTTTTTTCCGTAGTGCACGAATCCTCGTTCGCAGAAGGAGTGACTAAAGCGCCGTTGTAAACAGTCCACGTAATTTTATCTTTTCTGTAAATATTTTCCGCTCCAATTTTTTTACAATTTGCAATTTTTTTTCCGCTTAGCGGAGCAGTGGTTTCCGAAGGTTGAGGTTCGGCCGTTGCAGCAACACTAGGAACGTCTTCTCCATCAACCGAAGGTGTACCGCCCGAAGTACTGGATGAAATAGATGTAGGTGGAACAGTTAATGTTGGTGTTGCTGCTGAGGATACGGATGGAATTGCAGGTTTGGTTGTTGTTAGTCCAGATGTTGGAGGTTTGACCATAGATGGTTTCGAAGCATTAGTTGCCAATGTCGATGACGTGATTGCAGACGAAGTTACCGAAGCAGTTGGTCCAATTGGCTGTGGAACCGAAGATGGAGCAGATGCTGTTTGAGGTGTGGTTGCCGAAGCAGTTGGTTGTGGAACCGAAGGTTCTGATAAATTAACACACGCACCGGATTTGCAACCATAACCTTCCGGGCAGGTTTCACCATCTGGATTTGCGAATACCGGACTTATCCCATCGCAATGGGCCTCCATTACCTGTGTTTCTGATACACATATCTCCTGAACTGTGAAATCAATCGAACCATTTTTGTATCTTATAGAAGTTCCTGCCTTGAAAATATCATCCTTTCCGCCATCGCTATCAACGCAGGAATAAACATTGTTTCCTATGATTTGCTCGTTGTTAGATGTTGAACCGCTTTTTGGAACTGAACTTGACGCAGAAACAGAAGGTGCCGGAACAGAAGATTTTACACAAGCACCGCTTACACAGGAAGAACCGGTCTCGCATGGAAGCGAAATTGTGTGCGCCTTATTATTTGCACCGCAATAATTCTCTGAAACATTTACATTCCCGTCAATGCACTTGTCGGTAAGGTTCACTGCATAATTTGTAGAACCGCTTTTGAATATGTAATACACACTGCCAAATACGTTTGGATTTTTTCCGCCATCACTATCCTTGCAACTCAGCGGTATCTCTGCCAAAGCAGATGATGCTACACAAGCGCCACTTACACAGGAAGAACCCGCCTCACATGGAGACGAAATAGTATATGCCTTATTATTTGCACCGCAATAATTTTCTGAAACATTTACATTTCCATCAATACATTTGTCAACGAGATTTACAATATAAGTCCCAATTCCTTTCGTGAACGCATAATTTACAGAACCAGCGACCTTATTGTCTTTTCCACCATCCGTATCAGTACAGCTTACAGGTGTCTCTACTGTTGAACCGCTATCCGCAGGAACAGAAGACGCTGGAACAGAGCCTGAAGCTGAAAGTGTATTCCCTGGTGGTTAAAATTTCACACATGCCCCCTCTGCGCATGCAAATCCTTCTTGACAAGCCACAGTTGTATTTTTACCTTTTCCGGAATCGCAGTATCTCTCTAATACTGCACCACCCGTGCATTCATCTTTGAATGTGTGCCCATAACTCCATCCCGCTTGTTTGAAAATATAAACCATAGTTCCTGCAACTCCGCTGTTTTGTCCATTATCGCTATCAGTACAGGATGCCGGAACCTGAATGTTTGGATCTGCTTCTTTTTCCAATGCCTTTGCTTCATTCGGAAACATACATGCACCATCATAGCAAACCGTACCTAATTTGCACGGCATAAGCGTTGATGTGAGTTGTTTTGTAGTAGGAATTATATGATATTCAAGAACGCTGGTTGTGCCTTGACAATAATCAACTGCAACTGTTCCATTTGTACAGGTGACTTCATCCTTTTCTCCCACAGTTTTGGAATTCGCGGGATCAACACATTCCGTATCAACAGCAAAAGAAACAGATAACAAAACCAAAACAGATAACAACCCAAATAAGGTTTTCAAGCGAAGAGACATAATACTCACGCTAAATCCTACGAAAAGAAAGAATAAAAAGAAGAGGGTTTGAATCGAATTTCCCGCCCGAAGGTTATTCCGGCGGAGTTGCTATCTCAATCGGCTCAAAGTCATACATGAAGATTTCAGAAAGGATATTCCCTTTTCCAATCTTCCAGCTTTTTGCCATTCTTGATTTTGCATCAGTTGACGGCGCATACAAATATGCATAGTCGTCAAATCCAGCTGCCATAAGGAATTCACGGAGAGGCGATTTTTTCTTTAGCTCTCCTGAGGTATCGTTTGAAGCAGCAGTATCTTCATCAACACATGCGCCATCAGTGCATACCATATATGCCGGACATTTTACAGTTTTTGTCTTTGGCTTATTGTTG
>DUGF01000090.1 GCA_013331535.1 Microcaldota archaeon
TGTGAGATTAAGTAAAAAACATTAATTCGTGATGCAATAATAACTAATGGGTGATACGCATACCAAAACCAATTTCGGTGAGTTTTTTTGAGAATATAAAATCCGCATCTTTTAGGTTTCATCAGTCTACGGAGAGATTTTTTGAGGAGAGAAAAAAAGAAGCGAACTATAAGGATGCAATTATTCTATTCATATTTAGCGTTATAGCTCTAACTCTCCTTTCTTACATTCTCTCATCAGACTTAACTAAGATGGATATTTCTCTGATAATCGCTGAAAGCCAGAGCTATCTGGTTAATGGACTGATGCGCGCAGTGTTTTTCAATATTAGCTTGTTTTTAATGACCGCAGCGTTATACTTAATTGTTCTGTCAAAAGGTTTTAAAATAAAGATAAATTTTTCCCAGGTCCTTTATTTTTACGGGATGATTGTATCCGTATCAGTTATAGCTAATGTGGCGTATATTCTTTCCTCTGTTATACAAATTTATGTGACTGAACTATCTCTGGATATGGGGCTTCTCATCATTTCCATACTGTTCATGCTATTTGCATTGTATCTAATGCTAACCGCATTCAAAGTTCTCAATGGGTTCTCTTATAAAAAAACTGTTTTAGCTATTATATTAGTGGCGATACTCGCTGGCATGTTATTGCCCTTTCTTTTATTGTTTACAGCCATTATCTCGCACTCTTTGCCGGGTTTGGGTAATCCAGAAACCTATTATTACTACAATATAACCACCAATCAGGATGGTTCAATAACCGCAACCTATGCATGGATGCTGAATTCCACGAATAAGCCACAGGAAATATGCTATGTTGGGTTTCCTAAGGGGTGGGAATTGGCGGATATAGATACTACAGCAGAAGTATTATCCTTGGAATGGGATGAAAGCATTACAAATCCAGATATTGGGAAGGTACTGCATAATGCCAAGAGGGCCTATTTTATCTTCACTTGGACGTTACATGCTAGCTCAGGCGCATTAAAGGAGAGCATTGATTATTACATGAAATATAAGAACAACAAAGAAACATACGACCGAAATTTTATTATAGAAAATGTAACTTATGGAATGTTGAAAGACAGTATGGAATTTATTGTTTTAAAATTAAACGATGGTGAGGACAAAATAGCAATTAAATATAAACTGTTCACGAAGGGGGCAAACAGATTAGGCTATGACGCAATATATAAAACAACAAGTAGTCATGATACGGCTATTAAAGACTTAAATTACATCGTGAACCATTCAAAATGCTACAAATACGGCTAACTGTTGGTGTAAAACGTGAAGTTTTTTCATATCGGGCAGGAAACTGGAGGCAACAAACCAGTCCAGCACTGCGCAAGTTCTATTGAGCCACTAAGCGAAGGAATACGGCGAAAATCGTTCAGGAAAATCAAAGACACTGTTGCCACAGTGGTCGCTGCAACAGTGTTCTTTACCTCGGTTGGCACTGCATATTATGCGTGTTCTCCTGCTCCCGGAGAATCAGATAAAGCAGGCCAAAGCGAACAGGAAAATAGAACCATAACCAAGACAGCCAAAACTAATGAGAATGGAAGTGCTGTTTTCGAGGCAAACGGAACAACTTATGAAATAAACCTTTACGACCGTGAAACAAGAGAACCAATTTCTGGAATCAACGTTATATTTTCAATAAAAGGGGATTCCGGGTTTTATATTATTTTGGATTCTGCCGGAACTTACATTTCAAGGCTTGCCGGACTTGGAAATCCAATAGATGAGAAAACGGATTCTCTCTATACGAAAAAGGTGAGCAATGTCGTCCTGCATAAGCAAGGTGGTGTCTGCCAGTTGCCAGCAGGATTTTTTTCTACAGTTGATCTTTCTACAGATGGTGGGATGGATAAACTGGACGAGTGGCATAATGAATGGAAAAAAGATCACGATGTAAAGAATCCATTAACTCAAAATTTCGTGCTTGGAGACGATGATACAATAACTCTCTCAGAACTAAACGACAAAATTAAGCAGCTTTTAGAATACGTCGCTGGAGATGCGACCGAGAGAGCCATGCCCCTCATAGCAGTTTACTTCGGTTTGATCAAATTAGGAAAGGCCCTTTCTAAATTTTTTGCAAAGGCAAACATAGCCCTAACTGTTGTTGATTTGTGTGCAGCCTCTGAAAATCTTGATTGGGGAGCGTACTACAAAGCCTTATGCTTCGAAGATTCGGATAAATTTGAAATATGGAAATTGAAAATTACCAATGTTGAGGTCCCGCCAATAATCCAAAATCCCATTTTTCTGGTTCTTCCTGTTCAAACCAAGAATGACTGGTCTCCGCCAGTGGCTGGCATAAGCGGCAAAGTAACCTATGAATCACCAGTAGAACAGTTTTTTGGTTTGTTTTATTCCGAAGTGCAGTTGAAGCACGTTGACGGAAAGCTTCCAACTATAAAATCCGAAGCCCCGCTTTTTTATCCTGGGATTCCAGAAGCTACATTTTCGTTTGTGGCAAGTGCTTGTGAGAATATAAATCCAGCTTATGACATCGGTCTTTCCACAGGCAACGTCTTCAATCCCCTTCATCCAAAAGCCACCATACAAGTCAAGGACAAGGAAGAGTACGTGGTAAATTTCTATATCGACGAAGAATGTATGTCGAACTTATCGAAACCTGTTTATGTTACCTCCCAGGGTAAATCTTCTTTATCTGTATCTTGCAAATCTAGTTCAGTAATTCCGCGTATCAATGATATTTATGAGACTGACTCTGGTGCATCTCACAATGATACAATTGAATCTGGAGATGCGGTGACTGACGTTAGTTCTATTGATGTTCAAGACGCCGTAACCAGTGATGTTAATGACTGTATTGGCGTTCCTATTTTAAAAAATGGTGTTCCCATAGAAAAATTTTGTAGCAAGGTTAAATTACTCGGTATCCCATCTGCTGCTTTAATGTCCGTATCCTCAGTTGATCCAAACTCAGGGTCAATAAGTAAATTTTATACTTGCGCAGGTCCTTATGAATACGAAAATCTATATGCTGTGAATATGTCATTTGATTATCCTTACACGTGGGATTTGCCTAATATCTGTAATTCTTCCGATAGTTTAGTTGCTCGTCCCCTAGTCTCAAATTCTGGCCACATTTATACTATTTCTAATGATGAAGTTGTTCACTATAGCTCTCCCGAAGGCATAGAACTGTGGTCTTATCTTGTAGATCCTTATAATCTCACCCAAAAAGCCAAAGCTCTTTCTTCAGATGGAACGTTGTACATACAAGTAATAAATAAAATCTACGCCATCTCCCAGGATGGATCATTAGCGTGGGAGTTTGAATTAGAAGATTCGTGGAAAGGAAATTTTAACGGAGGTTTAGTAGTGGATAATACCGGCACTCTATATACTATCTGGCAATACGAGCAATATTACAATTTTGACAACAAACTATGTGCTATCGGTCCAGAGGGGGTACTTCTCGGGACATGGGCGTTGGGAATGGTTTCCGCTAGCTCGGAGATTTCTATAGATGATGTTTCGAACATTTATTTTGGTGGTATTACTAATTCTGTAGATGGCGGGGTTTATTCATTTGATTCATTTGGAAACTTAAATTGGTCATTTGGTACTCAATCTTCCGATACCGTCATTGTTGACTCACAAGTCATGATTGGTGAAGATAGTATCTCATATTTTTCTGCCAAGAAGGTTGAAGATGGAATGCACTATCTTTTTTCTCTTGATAAAGATGGTAATTTAAGATGGAAATCCAATGCGTTGCCTTCTGAAAATGAAATATTTCTCCCAGTGATTTCCTCAGACGGTTCCGTTTATATATTTTCAAGTACGTTCGAAGAGTCCGCTTTGCTAGCATTTAATAATGATGGAAATCTCTTATTAGATATAAAATTTCCAGGATTAAAAATTCCTTTGGGTAGCATCGTTCGGCCTCTTGTCTTAGATCATAATGGGA
This sequence comes from Microcaldota archaeon, assembly GCA_013331535.1. Lineage (GTDB taxonomy): Archaea > Micrarchaeota > Micrarchaeia > Anstonellales > Bilamarchaeaceae > UBA10214 > UBA10214 sp10214u. The sequence goes on from DUGF01000090.1 coordinate 3,958, forward strand.
CTCTATACATTACATATCGCGCACAATTGTCTGCAACTTATGTTCTAGATGTAGGAACCCCTCTAGCGAGTTCACCCTGGCCAATGTACCATCATGACCCACAGAATTCCGGGAATGCGGGTTTTCCGATTGGCGGCTCAAAGAAAAAATAAAGAACGAATAATTTTTGACGTCTCGCAGTCACCCGAAACATATTAAAAGCTCATTTCCCTGTTGTTATCATGCAGTGCAAACGTGCGATTCCAGTAGTTGTTTTGTTATTCGCATTCATTGTTCTGTTGCAATCAATTTTCGCCCAATCCTGTGCCTACAATTCAGACCTTCAGCCAACCCAGTTATTTTCAGAAGTCAATTCAAAAAGCGGAATTGCGCAGGCTTCACTCACATACGAGAATTTTTCCACAAGCCCTCCGAGAAAGCCGGTCCATTACTCGCCAATCGTTCTGCATATATATAATGACACGTGGGACGGAAATGTAGTCAGTATTTACACCAATTCCGAAGGAAACGCGGCAATTGATTTGAAAAAGCATGTTCCGAATAGCGAAGGCGGATGCTATTCTGTTGATTTCATTTTCTGCAGTATGTATGAGTTTGATTTGTGGCAATGCCTTGAAGCCGGAGGGATAGATAATTCACTTCTTCAGCCATATATTGATTCCGCGACCGCATCCGGAGTTGTAAATAGCCAGACTTATGCCATAGCTCATATCCCGTCTGACCTCGCGCTTTTTTCGGATTCATTAAAACCATGGCTTGCAGGCCAGCTTTCCACAGAAGGCTATTCCCAGGCAGATCCAAAGAACCTGAAAACAATTTCCGATACCCAGCAATACTGCCCTATTCCTGAAAAGCCGCCAGCGCCTTCTCTTGGTTTTTGCCTTCCTTTGATTCTCATCTTCGCGCTTCTTGGTGCGGGGATGTTCATGAAAGGCCAGAATCCGTTTGGCGGATTTGATTTCTCAACCCCGAGAATGGGAAAAATGCATTCAAGATATGGAGGAGCAAGGGGAAGAGGGGCGTTTTTTGATATTGCTGGTGCGTATTCGAGTGTGAAAGGAGCAGTTGAGCAGGGAAAAGAAGATATAGGAGCCATAAAAGGTGCAAAAAGTTTCTGGAAGGCCTCATCAAAGACATTTAAGGCAGATGTAAAATCTTCAGTTGGTGGTTTATACAAGTCAAAGGCTGATTTAAAGGAGAAATTGACCGGACAAACAACTACTGCTACTGCTGCTCAATCTGCTGCCGCTCGTTTGGGTGTATCTGCTGCAGGAAGACGAAGATTCCAGCTAGGGGGGCTGGAAGGAGTAACAAGCGATACCGGCCTGGTTTCACGGGCAAGAGCCGGGGAAAGAACTGCCAGCATTCAAAAACAATCCGAATCACAGATTGGAGGTTTCAAGCAGGTGTTCGGAACGATTGCCGCGAGTGTCATCGGAAGAACCGAATTCGGATTAGTCCGCAGCGAAGAGAAATTAAAACAGGATTTCACAAGCCATAAGGGAGGCGTTGCCGGAGCGATGAAGGATGTTAATGCNNTATTCGGCTTGGATATGAAACTTAATGTTGATGATAAAGTAGCATCGCTTTTGGGGATTAAAAAAGATGTCGAAGCTCCAAAATATTCTTTAACAGACAAAAAACTTGGGGGCGGGGATGCATTACAAAAACCTGTTTTCGGCCTGATGAATCATCCCTTGTTTATGCTCAATGTTCAAATCGCAAGAGATGGAATGCAATTTTCATTAGGCAGTAAAATAGACATGTATGGGAAATTCGATTCAAAAGGAAATCTCACAGTAAAAGACGGGCGAANNAAGAAGTTTTACTGTTCGAACGCGATGAAAACGGAATTCTTGTTTTCAATAAAGGTGCAATTAAAAAAGGCTGGGACGAAGGAAAGGCTACAAAGGCGCTCGGGGCAATAGATGAGAAAGCTGCGAGTGCTATGAATACTATTGTTGTTGATGCAAGGGAAAGACAAAAAGATGCAGGGGAAAGATTTGTTTCTGCTGCATCTGAAACTGGTGGCATTCTTGAAAATATAAAGAAAAATGTTAGTAAACTTCAGGACGATGTTCATACGGCAGAAGATGCTTCCATATCCGCACGCCCGCTTGCAAGACTGATCGAGAAAGTCGATACAAACCGGGACAAATTATCCGGTCTTGAGGCGGAACAGAAATCCATTGAAGGCAGATTGAAAGATAAAGGCTTAACCATAGAAGAAAAAAGCGACCTCAAGGCACGGTCCTTGGTTGTTGCAGCAGAGATTACCAGTGCAAAGATCGCTGTTGCTGGAGATGACAGCGACCTTAAGAGATTTGGAGGATATTCGGCAGTAAAAGTAACTGTTGATGCAGCTACGCTTAACTACAAATCTGCTCAGGAGAAGCTTGCAGAAACAAAATCTGTTATCTCAGGGTTTGAATCAGGTTCATTGCTTAATGATCCTGCACTTCTCAAAAAGGTTGTCGCTGGCGAGATCCCTTCCAGCCAGGAAATTCGTAAGGCAGCAGTAGAGTATCTGGCAGCAGGTGCAATTGTAGAAGCTGCAGAATCAAAGGCAAGGCCGCTTGTAATGTTTTCAAGGGATCTGCAGGATGGGCGTTCAACTTCGGAAAGTTTAACCGCAAGCGTTGATGCTTTACAGTCTTTCAATTCTACACAGGCGCGTACTGCGTCAGCTGTTGTGGCATATGAAAATGCAGAAACGATTCGCGGAGCAGTTGGAATAATGGAAAAAACCGCTCCGACACTGAGCGGGCCTCAGAAGGAAAGGGCGGAAAAAGATATAGAAAAGGGAAAAGAAAGTGCTTCGGTGCTTAGTTCAAATGCCATAGGGGAATTGTATGCTGCCTCAGCTGCAGGGCAACGAACCGGTCTTGCTTCACAGGTTGCATTGGAGCATTATCTTTTTGCAAAAGAAGCTGCTACTAGTCGTTCAACAGGCGAGCTGATGACTGATAAAGAAAAGGCCGTTGTTGCGGCAAAAGAAGCAGAATTTGCAACTGCATTGGCGTTTCTTGCTCCAAAAACACCCTCAACTGAAGCCCCCGTTCCCGTACAACTTGATAAGTTCAGGGATATTAATGACATCCAGGATAGTATGCAAAAACTGAAAAATAACGAAGGCAATCTTGCTCTTGAAGCAGCCAAGGCATCATTTGAAGCTGGTGCACTTGGGCAGATATCCGGGCATTTGGAATCTGCTGCTGAAGGATTGCGCGAGCTTAAGCGTGAAGGAAAAGAGGGAACGGCTCCCACAAGGCTTGAAACTGGAATTACGATTGCGCAAAATACTTTTGTTGAACTAGGAAAGTCAAAAACATTGGACGATGCAATAACAAAAGCCGGAGTAGCAGACATAGGTGTGCAGTTGGCTTCTCTTGGAGGTAAGGGTGCCGTATCCATTCCTCAGATTCAATTTAATCTCGAGAAGATGGCTGAGCTGCAGACATCACTGAATAATCTTGAAGAGCGACAACACGATTTTTCTGAGAAAAAACTTGAACTGGAAAAGAAGCTTGTTGGTGAAGAGGCCAAGGAGTTTGATGCAGGAAGACTTGCAGCTCTTGAGAAAAAACCAGAGGAAAAATTAAGCGAAGGCGAAAAACGAGAACTGGGTGTTCTACGTATCCAGAGCGAACTGCAAGGAATTTCTTATGATCAAAAAAAGATCGAATCTGATATTCAAGTCGCCAGAAGAGAATATGAAACACAGAAAACAGGTTATGATGATTCAGTTGATATACTTAGATCCTTAAAGGATTTGACTACTGCTGCACGCGATTCAGAGTATCTGAAAACCGATGCTGACAAGGCAAAGGCTGCTGAATGGGTAGATAAAATTGTTGGAACTGTGCGGGAAGAAGGAAAGCCTGTCGAGACCGGCGGTGATTTGAAAGTGACCTCTGCAGCAGCAAAGGCATTGACTGGGGTTCTTTCCGGCCAGAATCTTGACAACCTGAGCGAAGGGCAAAAGCAGCAGCATTTTGCTAATGTAACGAAAATCCTTGATGCAATTCCACAGCAAACAATTCCTGTTGAACCATCAGAACCAAAAGCACCGGCTTCGCTCCCTAAGGGCGCAACAAAAGAAGAAAAAGCACAATTTGCGGAATTACAAAAAACATATGAAGCAGAGCATCAGAATTACGAAACAGCTAAACATGAGTATGAAATAGCAAAGCAACAGGTAGTAGAAAAATTACAATCATCCAAACTCGTAGTACAGGCAGTTGCGAGTGTCCATGACCTTACAGTACGGGTTTCAACAGAAAATCCAGATGCTGTTTCACATGTCCAGGAACTTTCAACGTCTTATGCTGTAGCAGTGGCAAAAGGAGACGAACAGGCCAGAGCAGAGTTATCCTCCAAAATTTATGGAACTCAGCAGGTGTTTTCAACGCATAGCATTCAACAGGCAGAGGTCCTTGCAAAAGCCCCGGAGCATGAATTGCAGCAATGGGCCGAAAGACATTCCGATAAGATAGAAAAAAGCACTGAGGTGTATACGGCATACCAGCAATATCAGGCCGTAATTGAAAAGGGAGCCGGAACTCCGGAGCATGATATAAAAGCTGCAAAATACAATTTCATTGCTGCGGTTTCCCAATACGTTGATGATAAGGCAGTTGATGGATTTGTTAAAGAGCAATACGTAAGGCAGTGGACATCAGGCTCTCATGGCCAGGACGTGATGCAGAATGTCCCAGACTTACAGAAGGCAGTCCAATCCTTCCAATCCAGAACAACAAACGATATCGAAAGAGATAAACATATAGACGAGCTATACCAACAAATCCATCTCGCAGACCAACCTTTCAGAGAGCAAAGAACCATGGATCTTTTCAGAGCAAGTCCAACAGAAGAGCTGAGAGGATTCGCAGAGCAGCATAAGGAAGAATTAGTCCAAGATAAACCATTGGCAAAGGCATATCATGATCTTACAATTGCTCAGAACACATTGGAGATAGCAAGAGAAACATACGAAAAGAATCCAAGAAAATCATCCCATGACGTAGTTGAAAAGGCAGAAGCAAAAGTAGAGCAAGAGCGTCAGGAT
>DUGF01000034.1 GCA_013331535.1 Microcaldota archaeon
CTAGACTCAAAACCCGAAACTCTGCAACTGGCCGATAAACTGGCCGATAAACGTAATTCTTTTTAACCCGCAAACCAGTAATCATCCCATGTCCTTCCGCGAGATACTTGCAACCCCAGGGATAAAACCGGTTCTTTTTACCCTTTGGATGGCTGCATTTGGATTCGGAGTCATACTACCCATACTTCCATTCTATACGCTTTCTTTAGGGGCAAAGCCTGCGGAACTGGGATTGCTTACCGCAACATTTGCATTTATGAGCCTTGTTTTTAGCCCGCTCATGGGAAAATTATCCGATAATATTGGGAGAAAAAAGGTAGCGATGTTTGGAACAGCCTGCTTTGTAGTTGGTTATTTGGTTTTCGCATTCGCGGATTCGCTTTTTCTCGCATTCCTGGCAAGGGCTATAGAAGGAGTTGGTGCTGCGGCAATATACCCTGCATGTGTCTCGCTTCTCTCGGACCTTACCACTGAAAAACAACGCGGAAAGGCAATGAGCCTTATGGGAATGGTGTTTTCTCTAGGCTTCATAATCGGGCCAGCTGCGGGGGGATTAATATCCGCAATTTCAGTTAAAGATGTTTTTATTTTTTCCGCACTACTCTCACTCGCAAATTTTGTTTCGATTAATTTTCAGGTACAGGAACCAAAGGAAAAAGAAGAAAGCACGGATATTATCGGGAAAGAAGCTGGTTTTCTTGCGCATTTAACCTCCCCGCTTCTGCTTCTTTTTATGGCAGCGTTTATGACCTCATTTATGATAGGCGGAATAGATTCAACACTCGCACTATATACCAGTGAAAAGATGGGGTTCTCAACCCCTCAGGTTGGATTAATTTTTACATATATCGGACTTTTGATAATGACAATGATGCTTGTTTCAGGAGAGCTGATTAATAGATTTGGAGAGAGCAGGTTAATACTGGTCGGGCTCATCTTGTCCGGAGCAGGGTTTTTCCTGCTTGTATTTACCCATGATTGGATTAGTATTCTTATTCCGCTTGCTGTTTTTGTTGCAGGAAATACAATGACGTTTCCTTCTATAAGTTCATTGCTGACAAAGAAAGTTACTGCAAAACGCGGAACGGTTCTTGGGCTTTTTTCCTCATTTGAATCTCTTGGCATGTTTGCAGGACCGATACTGGGTGGCTTTTTGTACGGGATAAAACACGAATATGCATTTATCGGGATGGCGATTGTGATATGGGGATATGCGATAGTTTTTTCACTGATGAGTAAGAAAAAATTGAAGTAATCGGAATCATGTGGATGATATTTTAAAACATTCTTGTTGAAGTATATTCATGGGCGAAGTTGAAGAAATCTCGGAAATAAGATTAGACCTAGTTAAAAAACTGAAACCTATTGTTCATGAGGATTTGCTCAAATTCTGTTCCTCGTTGAATGCTGAGGCATACCCGGAAGCAACCATAATCCTGGATGGAAAAACCAAAACCATTGCTCCTTTTTTAAAGATTTATGAGAAACTTTGCGAAAACAAAAAAGAAAAACGTGCGAAAAGCAGATTGAAAAACGCGGAAAAAATAATTAATAGCCTGGCAGCAGTGCACGATCTAGTAAGAGAACGCGCCCAGCCAAGAGTAGTTCAAGAACGAACAGTAGCTAAGAGATTCGAAGGTGCCACTAAGGGCTTGCCTCCGATTGAAGAGATGCGCGGAAGAAAAACTGCGGCTCCGGGATTGAACGAGCGGGAAAAAATAGAGAAGAAAATAGAACGGAGTGAACCACTAACACGCGAAGAAGTGATACGCTTTGTAGAAATAGGATATGAAAGACACGCTAAACGAATTAAAGATGTGAATCCGATTCCAGATGAAAAAGCCAAAATAAAAATAGTAATGTGCTCTGACGCAAGGCAGCCCATAGGCACAATAGTTCACGAAGGCGGAATCACGATCAAACAGATTGCCGGAAACTCGATTGAGAACGCGCGGGATAGAGAAGAGATAGTAATAATTATTGGACACGGCGGGTATGAAAGCGGCTGCGGGGCAGTGAAAACAGCAACTAAATTGCACAATAAAGGAACTAAATCGGATGATGAGTCGATTGAAAGCATTACTACAAGTGCAATTCCAAGAGAGATAACTGGAAGTAACAACCCTGAGCTGGCAAACGCAATTTATCAGGCAAAACTAGCTGAACGAAACGGTTCGCGTGCATTCGCAATTTATTTTGACATGGAAACAAAAACAGTTGTTCAGGTTTACGGTGGAAAAAATGAAATGGTTGATAGGATAATTGACTCTGTGCATCTTGCACTTGCTGGAAGCGGGAATCTGGCGCAACAAACTGCGGGATTTGCAATGGTTACGCGGGAGGGAAGAAAATATCCTGGAAAAACGATTGTTGATGCCAGAGTAAACACAGTTTTTGAAACCTATTTTTATATTGACAGAAATGGTGAACCGAAATTAACAAACAAGGCAATTGGGTCATTAAGATTTGCAATGGGAGATATTCAAGGAATACGTGATAATAAGATTGTAGTTGTCACCGACCCTGATCCAAGAATAGCAAGAAAAGTTGCAAAACTAATTGAGAGTGATGTACCAGGTGCGATAGCCATTCCCATGGAGGAAGACTGGAAGACTAAACAAATAAAAGAATTGAAATAAAATATTCGCCCCGGCGAAGATTTGAACTTCGGGCCTACTGATTTCCATCCCAAAACCCTGGGGGTTTGGGAGAAGTGAAGAGCACTAAGGGGGGAACCCCTTGGGGCTTTCTAACAGTCAGTCGCTCTACCTATCAGGAACCATTTGACAGATTAAATCTCAGAGATCAAAAGGGTTCAAGCTGAGCTACCGGGGCTTAAGTAAAGAAGAATAACATGCGGAAATATATAAAAACCCTCTCGCTATGCCAATTCACAGCTTGACAAACCAATAGAGGGAATTATTTCATAATACTCTCAGGCACAAGCTTAAGCGCACCAAGTAATCTGCCCAAAGCATCCTCTCCTTTAAGACAGGATAGGATATCCTTTGCCGCCTGGATTACACCTTTATTCGATTTGTGCATTGGCCAAAGAAGTATGAGAAGCTTAGATACTCCCCGTTTTGTGAAACCCTTTTTCTTCCATTCATCCTGGAATTTTTTCACAGCAACTGTTTTAGCAAAGGCTTCAAATGATTCTGATTTTTCCACCGGAGCCTGAGTTGTTTCGGATTGATCTTCTTTTTTCTCCCAAAATTTAATCTGAAGTTGGTATATGAACATAGTATCCCTTGACATTGAAAAAACGGTTTAAGGTTTATAAAGGTTAGCCATTTGCATTCGAGCTTCTAGGTTCTAGCTCCTGGCGGCTGGCTTCTGGGTGCTAGGAGCTAGCAGCTAGTAGCCAGTAGCAATTATTTCTTATATCCAATTTTCCTTATGAAGTCGCTTCTCCATTGTCGATCCTCTTCTGATTCAAGACCCAAAGGCGGCTCTCCGTCAATAACTCCAAGCACTCCGCGACCACTAGTGGTTTCCGCGATTACAACTGAAAGAGGATTCGCAGTGGCTGCATAAATATTACAGACTTCGGAAACGGATTTGATGCGATTCAAAACATTTATTGGATAACCATCCTTCAAAAATATAATGAAAGTATGACCGCACGCGAGCTTTAGAGATTCCTTTTCCGCATGTTTGATCAGCTCATCGTCGTTTCCTTCGCTTCTTATGAGTCGTTTTCCAGAAGCTTCGCTGAATGCCACTCCGAATTTTATCGCGGTTCCACTCTCCGCAAGGGTTTCATACAGGTCAAAGATAGACTTGATAAAATGAGTCTGACCGAGAATCACATTGCAATCTTTTGGGATTTCGATTTCAATTGTTTTGAGCTCTACCATCATACCACCAACCATCTACGACCAACAACCTACAAACCAAGCTCCTTTATTATTTTATTTGTTTTAAGTCGCTCCGGCTCAAGAAACTGAGTAAGCTTTATTATCTTAACACCCTGCGGCTGTGCAAACTCGTGCTGATCATACCCATAGACAATTACGTCTGGCTTTACGAATTTGATTATGTCATCAGGATTTTCCGAGCCAAGAACGACCGCATCAACCGGCTTAAGCGCCTCGACTATCTTCGCTCTGTATTCCTGGGAATGAACTGGCTTGCGACCTTTTTTTTCGATCATATCATCCCGCGCAACAGCTACAACTATAAAATTCCCATATTTTCTTGCTTCGTAAAGCGTATAAAGATGGCCAAGATGAATAATATCAAATACCCCTCCGGTAAGAACGACTTTGACCTTTGCACGCTGTTCTGAAGGAAGCGCAAGAAGTTTTTTCATTGAATCTGAGGCATAGATTTCCGAATCAGCCGGGGATTCTTTTGTGTTTTTGTTTTCATCTGTCATTTTTCCACCAGTAGAAGAGTAAGCGAATCGATATATTTTCCTTTGTGTTTAAACCAATTTGGATAGCGACCGATTATTTTCGTGAAACCAACTTTTTTATAAAGCGCAATGGCAGGTGTGTTATCCGCAATAACAGTTAAATAGATATTTTTTGGATGAAGTTTTTCCTTTGCCAATGAAATTAGCATTCGGAGCATTTTCTCTCCAAGCCCGAATCCACGAAAACCTTTTGCAATGGCCACACCACAGGAAACATTGTCACTTAAATTACCTGGTTCTCTTCGCGCTTCCAGACTTGCAATTACGCGCCGTCCATACAGTGCTGCAAGCCCAACACAATTATTTTTCTTTATTGCCGCAAGCTTGTCTCGTTTCCATTTTATTTCCTGTGATAGAACGTACCGCGTATTGTGCATGATGTAGATATCTTCATCAATAAGTCGGTTTATGAATCTAAGAAATTCACTTGCAGGAATTTGTGGATTAAACGGAACGATGTTGATGATGCGACCGTCCTTGAGAATAAATTTCATTCTGATACCCGTTTCACTTCTTTATTATTCGATTTATATCAAACCAACAAAGTTTTTCGGAGTTTTATTATGCGTATTACTTAGGTTGGTTTGATATACTGTGAACCCGAAAAACATTTCGGGGTCGCTGTATAATAGCCCTAGATTTTTTATGGTGATAGAATCCATATATGGTGAACAGAGCCGCAATGACTATTGTAGTATAACCAACATACCGATAAACCGAATCACTGGAAAAATAACCTATAAAGAAAAGTCCGCCAAGCGCAAGGGTCATTCCTGTTCTTATGTACGCGAGATGGGTTCTCTCCTCTGCCAGTTTTGTTCGTTCAAACGCCAGGTTATCTCTCAAAGTCGTATCGTCGCCCAAGGATATCACCATTTATGGATAGCACCTATTGATCGTCCTCGGGAACGGAATCGCATCGCGGATGTGATCAAGATTCAGAATCCATTTGACAAGCCTTTCTATTCCTAGTCCGTAACCACTGTGCGGCACACTTCCAAACCTGCGCAAATCAACATACCACTGATAATCTTTTGTGTTCAATTTCTGTTCTTTCATTCTTGCAGTAAGTTCGTCAAGCTCCCAGATTCTTTCGCTCCCGCCGATTATTTCCCCATGGCCAGCAGGTGCGAGAAGATCGTTGTTCAATACTGTTCCTGGCTTCTTTGGATCCTCGCGCATATAGAATGCCTTTATATCTTTCGGGAAGTTATGAACAAATAATGGCTTTGTTTCGCTCTTTGTCAGGATTGCTTCTTCATCAGCACCAAAATCCTGGCCATGCTCCATCTTGCCACCAAGCTCATTAACCCGGTCTACTGCCTTTTCATAGTCAAGCCTACCAAATGGCACCTTTACTTTTGCAATATCATCAGGCTCTCTTCCGCATGCCTTTAACAAATCTGCGTGATGCTTGACCATATTCTGAACAACGTGCTCAACCATCTGTTCCTGCAATTCCATATTCATTTTCTGGTCATACCATGCCATTTCCGGCTCTAAGTGCCAGTATTCCGCAAGATGACGGATGGTGCGGGATTTCTCTGCGCGAAAGGATGGTGCTAACACATAGACTTTCTCGTGCGAGTAGATGAATACCTCTGCATACATTTGCGAGCTTTGGGTAAGGTAAGCCTTATCCCCGAAATAATCCATTTCAAACAAGGTTGAACCGCCCTCGCAACCTGAACGCGTAATAATAGGTGGTGCGATTTCCCAGAAACCTTCTTTTTCAAAGAATCCGCGCAAATAGTTTACAATGTGGTGGCGCGCCTTCATTATATTTGTCAGCTTCTGTGACCTAACCCACAAGTGTCTTACATCAAGCAGAAATTCCTCGGAAAGGTCTTTGGCAATGGGAAATGGCTCACCCCTGGAGACTGTTTCAAAGCGGCTTACCTGTAACTCGTATCCTCCTGGCGCGCGCTCGTCTTTTTTTATTGTTCCGTTTATGATTACCGAGCTTTCAACATACGCCTCGCCGGAGTTCTTCCAGCCAATTTCATCTACTTTGTCCTTCTTGACAGTAGCTTGAATTATTCCAGTGGCATCGCGGATAACTGCAAA
>DUGF01000103.1 GCA_013331535.1 Microcaldota archaeon
ATGACAAAATCTACTTCGTGACTACCCGCCGATCTATGATATGAAATCTGCCCTAACGGATTAAGCTTTCTTCTAAGCTGTAAAAAAACTGCGTTTTCATATACTCTCCCAAAATTCTTTTTTCCTCTTGCAGCATAGAAAAATCCAGTATCACCAAGGTAGACCTTTCTCGGATAAAGTGCCTCGTCCTTTATTTTTGTTGAGAATACCGGGACAAAAAAGGCCAGATAGGCAGTTTCAAACAACTGTTCCAGCTCTAATAAGGTACTTTTACCTATTTTATGTCCCATATTCTTCATTACATTCTCCAATTTTGTTGCTGAAAAAAGTGTGGTTCCAATCAACTGGGCTGAGAAATCTGAAACCACCTTCAGCGGAACTGTTGAAAGTGCAGCAACATCCAATGCAATTATGGAGTTCATGTACTCCTGAATAATGCTAACTTTGTTTTCAGATAATACTACTTCTGGGAAGCCCCCGTATGTCAAATAGTTTTCCAATTCTCGTTCTACGATACCTATTTCCCGAGTTGTTTCAGGCATTTTTATATTTTTGAATTCAAGAAATTCAACAAAAGACAGGGGGAACAGTTCAAAATAAGAAATCCTACCCCGCAGCGCTTTTGGTGGGAACCTGGATAGTTTGTTTAGTGATGAGGTAGTTATCAGATGCACGCTTTTCATTTCATTTATCCTGTGAATCCAATGTTCCCACTCCTTTGCAGATGTTACTTCATCTAGCAATAGCCAATCTGCATCAAGGGTTTGTTTAAGTATAGTGTCCAGTGCTTCTGGGATCTGTAACCTGTTATCCTCTAAATTTGCATAAGCGGCTTTTTTTCCAAGAGTTGCCAGTTTCCTATAAATCAGCATCAAGATCGAACTTTTTCCTGCTCTTCTTATGCCAGTAATGGATACGACTCGGTTTTTGGATTCGTCTATTGCGTTGCTAATGTCAAACTCCCTATTTTTGAGTGATTTACGTGCTGCTGTAGTCTCCCATTCTCTAAGCACATCTTCTATGTTTTCCATATCCTCAACCTTTCTTTTTTACTACCCTCATTTGGTTGAGGATAGCTTGAGTCAAATAAACATTTGACTCATGATACTCGTTTTTATGAAGAACGACTTTATAAAGATATCGTTTTCTATAGAACCGAATAAAAATTAGTGTATGGTAACCCTAATATGGCTACAATTTGTGAAAATACCCGTTTTGTAGTCATCCCACCAGTCAATTGCCTAACCTCGTTCCGGCCAGCCTTTAAATAGAATCTATGCTAGATTCACCTACAATTGTTCGACGATTCGAACAATGACCACAAATCGAAACGTCGATTTGTAGGTCGACAAAAGGGCGAAAAAATCGAGAGCGTCCGAGTGGACGACCGAATGAAACGTTTTACGTTTCATTGGTCCATGGAACGTAGCGACGTTCCATAGGACGCTTCGTCCACTGGACCACAGAACGTAATTGTTCATTGCAACGAACAATTTGCGCCTTGAACAGGAGTTCAAGTGCGCGTTGCGACGTTCTGTAGGTCCTCAGGTCTGGTCTGAGGTTTCTTCCCTTGCATTTTACTTCTTTAGAGCTACTATCCCCTTTCTTCCAGCCAATTTTTCACCCAGATTTTGCAAGCGTTGATGAATATCTCTAACAGGATACGAAATTACTATCCGTTCTGTGTCAAACCTTGTTTTCAATGATTTTATGAATTCATGGATTATCTGAGCGCGGAATGTCTGCTCTTCTGCACGAAGGATAACAGTGAAATTTATGTTCGATTCCCCGAAGGTGTGAAATCGCACGATCGGCTTGAAATTTTTAACCGCACCTTGGGTGTCCTGTTGTATTTTTTCTGCAACTTCAACTGTAGTTCTCTCCACTTTTTCAAGATCGGACTCATAAGACACGCCGCATTCTAGGTTTACGCCAACTTCCTTGTCTGGTAGGTGGGTGTTTATCACAACTGTTTGGGAAATCTTTGAATTCGGGACAATTACAGTGCTATTCTGCGTGGTGCGGATTCTTGTTGCTCTCCAACCAATGTCCTCTATGTTACCGCTTATTTTTTCGTTCGGAATTTCAATGAAATCTCCAATGCGGAGTGAGCTTCCTGTCACAATACAAATACCCGCAAAAAAGTTTGACAGGCTATCCTGAAGTGCAAGTCCTACCGCGAGGCCTCCGATACCCAGCGCGGCTATTACAGGGGTTATCTGAATCTGAAAATGGTCAAGAATTATCAGCGCGACAATGATATACAAAATAACGTTGATTATGCGGGCTATAAGTTGCGGGGATTTCTCATGCTTTTTATTTATCACGTGAATCCAGCGCGAAATGAATGCAGATACGATGCGTTGAATCATATTCGTTGCCCATAGCGCGGCTATTACAAAAAAGACACTTGCGATTATTGCGGAATATATGGAAAGTGCGGAAACAGAAACAAGTGCAAGATAAATCGCAACGAGCAGAACTCCGTGTTCAAGCGGTTTTTCTATTACCTCGAATATTATGTCGTCTATATCGGTTTCTGTTTTGTCAATAAGCTTCTTTACTTTTTCATGAAGAATATGACTGACAATGCGCGATGCCACAAATCCAAGTATTACTATTGCTGCAGCTAGAAACACATCTCCACCGATAGTTGCACGGACATAGTTGATAACTTCTTCTAATGAGACCATGTTTTTTCACTCCACTTTATGTCTAATCGTTGCCCTTCTTTTAAAATTTTTCGGAACTGCTATTGTTTTTCGTTCGTATTTTTATCAGAATCAACATCTTTCGTTTTTTCTGTTTTATTTTGTCGATTCCATATAATTGGCACCAGCACAGTGGTTGCGATGATACTGATTACTATTATGTCAAAAGCTATCTCGGGAAGGTTTCCAAGAGCGGTCAGGAGTTCCTTTGAATTCTCAATCCCGTTTTTCTGGAGATAGTTCTGCATTGCGATTAATGGGTATGTGGCAAGCACCGCGGTAGCGAGTCCGCGCGGATTCACTACCGAAATTATATTTTTGAAATCCGCATACTCACTGTTTCTTGTTACAAGGTACGTAAGCACATATCTCGCTACCATGAAAAATGCCATCAAAGATACTGCGACTGCAAGGTTGTTCATGCTCGTAAGGTTGACTACCATTCCCAAAAACACGAAGAAAAACGTCCTCACTATAAACGATACTTCTGTATGGAATTCCTTTATCGGGACTTTTTCCTCGGTTTCATCCATATGTAGTATAGACCTTACTGATTTCTCGTTTCCTAGCATTATTCCAAATATCAGGACTCCTATCGCTCCACTGCCTCCTAGAAATTCCGTGATTGCATAAAGTCCTATGATTACTCCTAACATTACCATATATCCATATCCCTTTTCTATTTTTGAGAAAACCGAAATAAACAGAATTGCGCTTGCAATTCCTATGAGTGCTCCAACAGAGAATGTTCCGGCTATTCCCTGGCCAATCATCTGGATGTCAAGATACCCGGCAAGGAGGCTTTGGGTTAGAACTATTGTAATAACTATAGAAAAAACATCTGTTATTGACGATTCCAGTGTAAGAAATCTTGAAATCTCTTCAGGAAGTTTTAATCCTTTAATTACTGATATAGTAGTTGTTGAGCCAATTCCTCCTGCAATTGCCCCAACAATAGCCCCAATAAGTGGGTCAAACCCAAAGAAACCCATTATTATTGCTGCGCCTGCGATGCTTACCAACGTGATAAGAATGCTCATGACAAATACCCTGCCGCTTTTGAAAATTACCTCGCGTATGCCAAGAGATAACCCCCCATCAAATAGCAGCACTATCAGTGCGAGCGTTCCGAATATTCCCTGAACTCCTCCGAGCCATGAAGTGTCTACGTATCCGCTTGCCTTGAGAAAATAACCTATAACGAGTAAAAGCAGTGCACTCGGAATGCTGAATCTTTTCGATAAAACCTCTCCGAGATATCCTATCAGAATTATTCCACCGAAGATAGCAAATACTGCTTCAATGCTCAGTCCGTTCATTGATTGTTACTTTGCACTGTATGTTTAAATGATTTTTGGGGCTTCGTTTGAGGTTTCTTTGACACTTGGCAGTGCCCTGCGAGGATATCTTTAAATTCTTATCTATCCAAATCTAGATATATCCAAATTTGTATATATACTATGGATTATGTTTTTTGGCTGTGGTTGTTGGGCGGTGGAATGAATTCAATAAAAGGATACCTGTTTGATGCAATCTGTTATTGTCATCCGCGCATGCTCCAGAAATTGCACCTTTTCATGCTGTGGTTTATTGGCAGGAAGGAAATTCACGGTTATGAGATAACAAATACACTCAGGAAAAACGGCCTTGATTTTTTCGGTCCGAGTCGTATCTATCCGCTTCTCAGTGACATGCTCAAGGCAGGCTTGATTTCGCAAAAGGAAAAGAAGCAGGGAAAAAGAGTAAGAAAAGTCTATGTGCTGACGAAAAAGGGAAAAACCGCGCTCTCGAATGGCAAGAGTCTGTTCAAGATGAAGAGCGTTGTCAGGGAATTTTTGAAGGAGATGCTTTCATGAAAAAGCACACAGGGGAAATCATAAAGCTTGAGAATGTTTCAAAAATATACTGTACTGGTGAAGATGACCTTTATGCACTCAAGGACGTCAATTTGACAATAATGAAAAACGAATTTGTAGGTATTCTTGGGCCCAGCGGAAGCGGAAAAAGCACCATGCTGCACATTCTCGGTCTTTTGGATGAGCCGAGCCGGGGAAGCGTTTACATTGATGGCATTGAGACAAATCATATGAGTGATTCTGCCCGTGCAACTCTGAGAGGCAGAAAGATAGGCTTTGTTTTTCAGACGTTTAATTTGATACCGACCTTTACCGTGCTTGAAAACGTGGCATTGCCTGCATTGATGTACAATGTTCCAGAGGATGTTGCCCATAAAAAAGCAGCGGAAATACTTGACCGCATAGGAATGGGTAACCGGATTCATCATCTTCCAAATCAGCTTAGTGGAGGGCAAAGGCAAAGGGCAGCCATAGCACGCGCGCTCATCAACAATCCCGAAATTATCCTTGCAGACGAGCCCACCGGAAACNNCATTACGCATGATCAGGAAATAACGAAAATGGCTGAAAAAACAGTGAGGATAAACGATGGCATGGTCTCATGGTAATTGCATTAAGTGTATCTGGATATTTCTGTAATGATAATTGGCAATATAACTAACACATGATAATCGAATGGTAATTAACTAACGAATGATCGAATGGTGTTGGATATGAAAATAAACCCTGGATTGTTTTCCGTATTGGCGTTGCTGGTTTTTGTGGGCATTCTTTTTGCTCCTTTGTCTGTTGAGTCATATTCAGTGACTCCGTCTGTGTTGAAGCCTGGAGAAACGGGCCTGATTCAGATAACACTTAAAAATGTCCAGCCATCAGGAACTACTGCGACTACGGCCACGATCAAAAACATAAAGGTCTATCCCTATTCTGCGGCTGGCCTTGAATTCACCGCGGAAGGTCCGGTTTTTGTCGGAACCCTTGAAGCAAGTGCGAGTGCAATCGCATCATTTCCCGTACGCATCCTTGCAAATGCCAAAGGCGGAGTTATTTCTCCTTCGTTCCAGGTAAATCAGGAGGATGTGAGTGCCGTGCAAAAGCTGGTTGTTCCGGTCAAGGTGTCAAATTCCCCGGTGCTTTCGCTTTCCCTTGACAAGCAGTCAATACGTGGAACGGATTCTCTGGTCGTCACCATATCAAACAATGGCGGGGCTGCAAGCAAGCTCACGCTTAAGCTGAACGAAAGCGGAAAATTTTCGCTGGTCGGAACCGATCAGATTTTTGTAGGTGAAGTGAACGGAAGTGATTCCACGCAGGTTCAGGTAAATATTGACGCGAGAACGGCTGCAAACGGAGTAAACACTCTTCAATGGGTTCTTTCCTACCAGCAGGAAGGTGGGGATTCCGCGACAGAAGGCAAATCAATTCCAATAACTGTGAAAAAGGAAAGCGCGGATTTGCTGTTCTCCCAGTCTTCAAATATAGTTACCTCCACCGACAATCTTCTTAAAATCACGGTTAAAAATACCGGGAAAACGCTTAATGATTTTCGCGTAACTCTGGAAAGCGAGGGCGGATTCCAGACAAAGGAATCTGGGGAACTGAAACTCGGGACGTTTGCAAGCGGAGAGGAGAAGGAAATTTCCATAAATGTTTTCGTTGATGCCCAGCCAGGGGTAAGGAGTATTAAGCTCAACATGAAATGGGCTGAGGATGACGTTGAAAAGGAGGATTCAATCACAATTCCTCTTGTCATCAGTTCGGATGCAGATGTGGGCCTTTTCGTTGATGCAAAGCCAGCGCCTCTTGTAGTTGGCGGAGACCATACGCTTTCGGTTCTTGTTTCCAACATCGGCTCATATAAAATTGAGAATGTAGAGGTTGCGCTTGAGGAGAACGACGCATTCGAGATTTTCAATGCACAGAAATCCCAGTATATTGGAGCCCTTGAAAGCGATGATTTCAGCACAGTTCAGTACAAGATACGGATAAAAAAAATCGTCCCGGGTTCATATCCCATTGCGGTCTCGGTGAAGTACAAGGACCAGTCCGGTGTTTGGGTTGAGAAGAACATGACCCGTGAGGTTTTGATAAGGTCTCAGGAGGAGGCTTTGTCAAGGGGTGGTCTGCCTTCATTTGTTTATATAATCGGGGCGGCAATCGTAATCGGCGTATTGTATTGGTGGTTCAAAATGCGCAAGCCATCGATGCCGCAACACCATTCTTAGTTTGCTTGCGTTTGATTTGCTAGTATAGAATGTTTGTGCGGAAAAGGTAATCCAATGAAGTTCGAAGAGATACTTAAATACTCGCTGAAAAGCGTGCAACAGCGCCAGATTCGTTCATGGCTTACGGTGCTTGGAATAGTCATCGGAATTGCTGCTGTTGTTTCTCTTCTTACAATCGGACAGGGGTTCAGTGATGAAATAGACAAGCAGCTTTCTTCGTTTGGTTCAAACACGATATTCATTGCTCCGATTTCCGAGTCGCAAAGCCAATCCGCGATGTTCCGGGCCCCTGGTTCTTCTCCTACTTCTGGCAAGCTTTTTGAAAAGGATGCGGACAGGCTTAAGAAAATCCCGGATCTGGACGAAATTACGAAATTGGTGATGGGGCGGGGTACGATAGGTTTCAAGGGAAAGGAGATAACCTCCAGTATTATGGGCGTTGAGCCTGGGATTTATGAGAAAACAACTATGATATCCCTGGAGGAAGGAAGATTTCTTCTTGACAGCGACCGGAGGGTGGTTGCCATTGGTGCATCTGTTTCAGAGGATTCATTTGGCAATAATAAGGTCGGAGTAAATAGTTTTCTCACGCTCAATGGAAAAAAGTTTCGCGTGGTCGGGGTTCTCAAAAGATCTGGTGGAAGCTTTGGACCTACTTCTTCAATTGATTCCGGGATTTTTGTTTTNNCTGCAAAAGAGGGCTCTGATATAGACGAGGTAACGGACAAGATAACTGCGGAAATGGCCGCAGCCCACAAGACGCGTGCCGATGAAAAGGATTTCTCGGTAATAAATTCAAAGACGTTTCAGGAAAAGGTAGGTTCCATTCTTGGAATGGTTACCGCGTTTCTCGGGGCAATCGCGTCAATTTCTCTTTTGGTTGGCGGAGTTGGAATTGCCAACAGCATGCTCACGAGCGTGATGGAAAGGACAAGGGAAATCGGAATACTGAAAGCAGTTGGCGCACGGCGCGATGATATTTTGAAAATATTCATTCTTGAAAGTGGTGCACTCGGTGGGTTGGGTGGCGTGATTGGACTGATACTTGGCAGTGTTATTGCATATCTTGCGAACTTTGCCGGAATTCCTGTTTCAATACGGCCCAAGATGCTGGTATTTGTCTTCCTGTTTTCCGTGGGAATAGGCCTTGTATCAGGTTTTATTCCGGCAAGGCGTGCGGCAAACCTTTCTCCTGTTGAGGCGTTGAGATATGAATAAAAAGAAAGCAGAATCCGAAACACGAAACTGGAAACAATTAGTTAGTGCACATCTGTCCGCCTACACCTGCCTTGTGATTAGCGAGTCCATTGACCATTGAGCCAGGCGTTGTTTTTCCGCCAGTGTTTTCCCCAACAGCACAGCTGTTCCCAATTCGCACGTTTCCGTTTTGAACTACCCGCGGGGTTGGCCAAAGATAATCATACGGGACTCCTTCTTTCCATACAACGACCATGCGCACATCC
>DUGF01000108.1 GCA_013331535.1 Microcaldota archaeon
ATTTGCAAAACTCGCGGAAAAAGCTGAGAAAATAGTTTTGAGTGCAGAGAACGTTCTTGCAAACGGAGATTTGATCGGACTTGGTTCTCTGATGAACGAAAATGAATTTCTTCTTGAAAAACTCGAAGTCGTATCCGCGGAAAATATAAAAATAATCAATTCCGCACGTGGTGCTGGAGCGCTTGGTGCAAAGATAACTGGTGGTGGCGGAGGCGGCTGTTGCATTGCGCTTGCTAAGGACGAAAAGTATGCAGGGCAAATTCTTGCGGCTATAAAAAAAGAAGGGTTTGATGGGTTCGTGACTACTGTTGGCTAATGGTATTGGTTAATCATAGTTTGTCCATATTTGCAAATTTTCCTTATTTTACACTCATCGCATTTTGGTTTCCTTGGAATGCAGATTGTTTGTCCATACGCAACAAACGTGCGGTTGAAGTTGCGTTTAAATCGTTGCTGGACAATTTTAACGAGTTTTTGTTCAGTATCTTCTGGTCTTTTTGTTTTTACTAGTCCGAGCCTGTTCGCGATTCGGTGAACGTGGACATCTACTCCAATCGTATTTTTTCCAAATGCACGTGCCAGAACTATATTTGCAGTCTTTCTTCCAACTCCAGGAAGCGAAAGAAGCGCGTCAATCGTATCTGGCACTTTTCCATTGAATTCGTTAATTAATTTTTCCGCCATTTGTTTCAGGTATTTTGCTTTCAACCTGTAAAATCCGATTCCATAAAGAATTTTCTCAATTTGTTTTTCGTTGAGCCGCAAAACGTCCCTAGGGCTGCCAACCGTGCGGAACAATTCTTTCACTATCTGAATCGTTGTCTCGTCCTTTGTTCTTGCAGACAGCATAGTTGAAACGAGAATCCTGAACGGACTTGCCTTTCCCGCATCCTCAAACCTGAAAACCGGCGCATTTCTCTTTCTTGCCTCGCGGTTCATTGTTTCGAGGGTATATCCGAAATCCCATCTGTTTGTCTTCAATCTGTTCATATTCCCGGATTCAACGTTAGTTTATTATATGTTTTCCGCATCTTTAAATCATGGAAACAACGAAAAGCACTGCGGTTGCAAATTCAAACATCGCAGTAATCAAGTATTGGGGTAAGCGAGACGAGAGGCTGAATCTTCCTGCAAACAATAGCATTTCATTCACCATGGATGACCAGCTTCAGACGATGACTACGGTTGAGTTTGACGGGCATCTTAAGCAGGACGTACTCGTTCTCAATGACCGTCCTGCAACTTCAAAAGAAACAGGGCGGGTAACTGCCTTTTTGGATATTGTCAGAAAGATGACTAAGATAAAAACTAAAGCCAAAGTCGTTTCAAAAAATTCCTTTCCGAAATCCGCTGGTTTGGCATCTTCGGCATCTGGATTTGCGGCATTAGCCGGTGCGGCATCCCGGGCAGCTGGTCTAAATCTCTCGCTACGTGAATTATCTGTCCTTGCAAGATATGGAAGCGGTTCTGCATCACGTTCAATTTTCGGCGGTGCAGTGGAATGGTTAGCTGGAAAAAAGAAAGATGGAAGCGATTCTTATTCTGTTCAGCTATCTCCCCAAGAAGATTGGGCTAATCTGCGAAATGTAATCGGGGTTGTTTCCGAATCCGAAAAAAAGGTAAGTTCAGTTGAAGGTATGTGGCGGCTCAAAACATCAGCGCTATTTCAATCAAGACTCAAGACCATGGACGCAAGACTCAAAACCGTCCGTGCGGCCATAAAACGCAATACTTTCGAGGACGCGGTAATTCCGATTATGCAAGACAGCGACAACATGCACGCGGTAATGCTGGATTGTTGGCCTCCTGTGCGTTATCTGACAGATACGTCATTCGAAATAATGGAAAAGGTCCTCGAATTAAACGAATCTCATGGAAAACCTGTCGCAGCATACACGTTTGATGCAGGTCCAAATGCTCATGTTTATACCACTGAAAAATATGCACACGAAGTAGAAAGAATGCTAAAATACACTGATGGTGTCTTGAGAACATTAAACTGTAAGATTGGAAAAGGAATACGGTTTGTGAACGAGGATTTGTTCTGATGCATACAAAGGCATTTCATAAGTCTCTTTGATTCACAAATTGTGGGTCGGATACCCCACTGCTTGCAGTTTTGTAATCGACGCATCGATTACGAAATGCTCGTGAACGGTTCGCCGTTCGCGACATGGGGACTCTTCGGTCACTTTGATTTCTTTTCACATCTTTATCTCAGTGCAAATCGTTTTCTTTCCCATTAAAATCGCTTCAAGTCGGTCTGGTTTGTTTCCATTGATTATGAATGCATGCGTTTTTGCTTTGACCATTTCGTTTATTTTTCCTTCCATGCCTCCGCTTACGTCCGGGGCTCCTGCTCCTTTAAGATGCTTTGCGATATCCTTCAGATTTTTACGGTCTATAAACGGAATAACCTTACTTTGAACAAGAACTCCATCAACATTGCTGCAATGGATCACCTTGTTTGCTCCTTTTCCGAGAATTGAGACAATCTGATCCCCCGAACATACCGAACCACCGAGTGCATCGTCTAATACCATATCTCCATAAAGAACCGGAACAAATCCCTTCTTCAGGTATTGCACTATTACTTCCTTATCAAATTTAACGATTTTTTTGTTTCGTTGCTTTATTATCGCAGCTGGGGGAAGAGAAACTGCAGGAACATCGTTTTTGATGAGCGCATCCACGACTATTTGAGAAAGATATGCGCATGCGGCATGTGTATCAGCAAATGCGAGTTTTTGCCTTGGAGTTTTTATCCCATCATTTATCCCATATGCTAATACCGGTGCATGTCCAAAAGAGCCTGCCCCGTGAACAAGTACTATATCGGTTACGCCTTTTTTCCATACTGCGGCGATTGCCTGAGCCAATCTGTTAATATTAAGCTCGTCTGCTTCCATATATCCATGTTTTTTAGTGATGGTACTGCCACCTAATTTGACAATTTGCATAATTAGTATACTCCTTTATGGTTTAAAAGCTTGAATGCGGGTTAAATTTATGCGATTTTTGATTGCGATTACTGGAGCATCAGGACTAATTTACGGCACACGGCTTGTTGAGATTTTGCGCAAACAAAGGCATAATGTCGCAGTGGTTGTGAGCAATGGTGCCGTGAAGGTTGCAAAGGCGGAAAATGCGGGCGGAAAACTTCCGAAATCAGATTTCGAAGAGAATAATTTATCCGCACCATTCGCATCTGGTTCGTATGTATGCAAAAATCTTGATGCAATGATGATTTGTCCGTGCTCTCTTAAAACGCTTGGAGAAATTGCAAACGGGGTTGGAAGCAACCTTATTGCAAGAGCTGCGGAGGTTTGCTTAAAGGAAAGGCGCAAACTTGTTTTGGTAATCCGCGAGACGCCGTTATCGTATATTGCAATAAAAAACATGGAAACTGTTACGCTTGCTGGCGCAGTTGTTTTGCCAGCGTGTCCGGGATTTTATGGGAAGCCGAAGACGATTAGCGACCTTGTTGATTTTGTTGTTGGAAAGGTGCTGGACCAGATTGGAGTGGAGAATAAGTTGTTTAAGAGGTGGAAAGAATGACATCATTCCGTGATTTTTCCGAATATTATTTCCTTTGCTGTTTCGAGAGCTTCTGATGCAGTTGGAGGCAAAATTTCTTTCAGCGGAACCCCTATAAAATCGGCAATTTGTTTAGCATCATTGTGAATTTTCTCTTGCTGAGGAGATAAGAAATCCATAATAATACTAGGGCTTACTTTGGCGAATTCAGTTGAAATTCTGCTGCCATCTACAATGAGGAAAGATAGGATATATTTATAGTAGAAACTATACATTTGCCTACCATGAATATTTCTATTTCTGTTTAAAACAGCTATTTTCGCAAAGCTAAGCTCCAGTTCCTTTATTGCGTTAATTTCAAACTCCTCGAAATCCCTTTTCAAGATGCTCCATGTAGAAGTTGAACATTTTCCAGTACTTTTATCTATCACTGTTTTAATCCTTCTTGCTTTTGTTAAAGCAATGGAACCTATAATGAGTAAGACTGCTCCAATAAAAACACCTATGGGGTGTCTGAAAAAATAGATTACTGATACGCCCAATAGCAGTAAGATTATCGCTTTAAAGAAATTAGGCCTATCATCGTCTTTCAGTACCATACGGGTTGGAGTTTCGAGTTGAATATTCATAACCGTTATTCACTACAAACATTTAAAAAATTATAGCTAAGAAAGAATAGAACATATGGTAAACTTGGCCCCAAAGCAATTGTTGCTCAGTCTTTTCTTTGCCATACTCGGCACTCTTTTTCTTGTTTTTCCGTTTTCCATATTTTTTGGTTTCACCTCGTTTAAGTCAGAGAATATTGTCGAAATGGTTCTAGCATGGGGCTCGCTTCTTATTGCATTTATTACGGTTGTCTTCGATGCATATAAAATGCCCGAAAAGATAAATTGGCAGTATATTATTGAACTTGTTAAGTCTAATCTCATAACTGTGGCGATTATAGACTTGATATTTTTATCTCAGTTATCTAAGATAATGGGCCCGAATGCGTTTTCATTTTTTGATGGAACGGCAAATACCTTCGTTTTCTCTGTTGTACTTATTTTTGTCTTTTTATTTCAATTTGTTTTAGCAGTTATAGCGATCACGCCATTCGTGACGATAGCTATACTATCATCTTCATATACATTTTCACTTGCATTCATACAGCTAGGGTTAAAGGAAACGCAAGAATCGCATCGTCATGAAAATCCATATTATAAGTATTAAATCTCTATGCCTTGATTGGATTGCTGAGCCTTCCCAAAAACAATATGTTTCCACTGGCACGCTCAACAATTGCAAATACGAATGGATGGTCGGCAATGAACTGGATTGGCTTGTGCGACGCACCGAGCGTGGCACCTATGATGGATGTAGCTGCGGCTGCCTTTGTTCCCTTCTCGTTGGTTTCAACAAATGCGCTATGAAGCACTTTATCCACAAAAAGCGGCTCTAAACCGTTATTTATACCGGAAAAATCCGCAGCAGGGCTAAACGCGGTAACCAAACCCATTTTACGAAGTACATCTATTAGCTCATAGCTGGTATTTAACTTAAACCTTGGCAATATGACGTCCACTTCTCGCGGAATTATGTCTGCATTTTCGTGCAATTTTGAAAGCCTTTGCGCATCAAGCCCAGGTTTTGAGTTGACATCGCATCTTGGCAAGAATAGCTCCATGGCCAAATCCTTTCCAACATAAGGCAGTTCCAGAACCTGAACGCCGTCAGATTCCCCGTAATTGAAATAACTTTTCAAGTGCATCATCTGAACCGAAGTTGTACGGCCATCGTCAGTTCTGAAGTCCTGTTCACGGGTATTCTCTGCCGGGAATTGAAAAACCCATGTTCCCTTGAAATAAACCGCGTTTGTAAGTATGAAACGCGTAAGAGCTGTTATCGAGGTAGGAGGTACCATCTCAGGGATTTTGCCGTTTGTGTGCTTAGACCCCCAAGCATTTATTCTGGCAACATCAATGGCGCCGAACTCTCCGCGGTATGTATTGCAGATTGTTTTCATAAACTCTTCAGAAGCCTTGGATCTTGCCCATAATGCGTTTGCCATTCTAAGCTCATACGGTCGCTGCGCCTGGCCGCTTGTTCTTTCGCATAATTCCTTAAATGATTCTCTTCGGACATCATTTGCCAGTGGAAGCAGAATCTCATCTATCTCAGTAGCAGTTTCACCAAGCGCACCCTCTCGTACCATTGCCCATGCAGTCAGCAGGCTTGTTGGCGAGAAAAACATACTGTCCGTGCCACCAAGCGCTGCATAAAGTTTAAACGCGAATTCATTGTTTGCTGTTACAAGAGCCGCCGAGGATTCGGAAAGTGGTTTTCTCCTTCTTAATGCATCTTGCAAGTCTTTATTGGATGTGCCTGGTTTATTGTCAAAGACTAATCTACACTCTTGATGTATACCTGCCATGAGAATCCTCCCACTATTTTAAAACAAGTTAGATATGATGTATGCATAGATAAGGTTATAAATATGGTTATAAATCTGGTAGTCGGCGAGATATTTTAGTGTATATGTCGATGAGGAGATAACATGCCATCATTCCGCGACTTTCTCGATCCGAGTGAACGACAACCCGATTCTTTTTTATTTACTTCTTAACACTGTTTATACGATAAAAATGCATATGCCAAAAAAGAGATTAATTTTCGATAAAGTACAGGATGTTCAAAGGCAGTTCCTTGATGGAAATCGGAGAATTTTATTAGTTGACCCTGGAAAGCCTGCAGGTTCTATGTATGGAAGAAGCACTTCGTTGGCACTGTCGCTTCTAAAATCAATCGCAAGACGCTACAAAGTCGAAGTTGACATTGTAAATCTTGGTCGCGGAGAAAGAATCAGCGCCACGGATTATCCAATTGTTGGTTTTACCGGAACATCCCCAGCTCATGCCCAAGTGCTTGAATTCGCAAAGCAGTTTCAGAACGGTTCTAGCTTGGTCCTAAAAGGTGGCTCTGCCGAAACCGCGGATAGATACGCTCAGATGGATCCGGCATATCCGATAGACATCTCATTTATCGGTTATTCGGATGATTCCTTTGCGCGTTTTTTAGAATTTGTTTTAGGACGGTTAACCCTTTCCGATGTTCCAGATATTCGCTACCATGACGGAAAAGGGATGATAGCAACCAATAGAGGTCCTTGTCGGTCATTTATTTTACCCGACCCAGATTTGTTAGAGGTCGAAACACCGTTTTCTTCTTTATTGATTGCCGGTGCAAAGACAATGATACGTTTCCAATCCGTTCGTGGTTGCTCTTTTGCGTGCACGTTCTGCGGATTAGATAAAAATATGGCATGGACTAGCGCGTCTCAAACTGTAGAATACTTGAGATCAGTCAAAAGCATTACTGGTGCAGACAGTGCATTCTGTGAGAATGCGACCTTTGGAATTGATCGCCATCCGAAAATCAGGACGTCTCATTCTGGTTGGACTGAAGAGTTTTGCAGGCTCGTCGCCCCGCTTGGTATGAAGTTAGGTGTGCAGACCAGAGTCGATTGTTTAGACAACGAAACAGTGGATAGATTCGTGGAAGGGAATGTCTCTTCAGTTTATCTTGGTGTTGAATCTACTGGAGTTTCTGCATTACGCGAAGTTCATAAGGAAGTAGATGGAGGATACACAGATATGCTTTGCCGGAATATCTCGTATGCACTTTCCAAGGGCCTAATTGTCAGTGTTTCGATAATCAATGACTTGGGTTCTGAAGAGGATTTGCGACAGACTGTTTCTAACTTGGTTTCATTGGGAGTTCATGAGATTTGGCCCGAGTCTTTGAAATTATATCCAGGCACCCCTCTTTCTAGACAGGATAACCAAAGAATCCTGGAGGTTTATAGGGCTCGGGATAGCTCCCTTTTTAGTCCACAGGTTATTACGCCCGAGGTATTGGAAGATGTTGGTTCTTTATTGGCTTTTGGTCCGGAACATGCCTTCCAAAGGAAAATGCTGGCTTGTGTTGTTGCAAATAGAACTCGAAACCAATCCTCAGGTACCTATATAGCAAATCCATTTGTAAGCGTTACTGGCGGCCCAATANNTTTAAGTCTTGAGGCCGAGAGGTGGAGAATAGGTTGTTGATTTAAATTATTCTTTTTAAAGCTATGAGCGGATGGTTCATTATGATTCCAAATTCATTCCGGGATTTTCTCGAACGATTGCGCAAGGAAGGAAAGTTGCTTGAACTCAAAAAACCAGTTTCAAAGCATCTTGAGCTTGCCGGAGTTGCCGCCGCTCTCGATGGAAAGCCAATCTTTTCGGATAAAATTAAGGAAAATCCGCACGCCCGGATTGCTGGAAATGTTTTCTCCACACGGGAATTGGTTTGTGAGTATTTCGGATGCGGAAAAAATGAATTAATTCCGAAACTAATTAATGCGATAAAT
>DUGF01000016.1 GCA_013331535.1 Microcaldota archaeon
TAGAGGGGAGAGCAGAAGTCCCCTCTATCAAGAAGGGATTTAGGGATGTGTTTGATGCGGACAAATTCTTTACCCATACTCAGAATGTTAAAACCTGATTTTTACTGAGATTTTTCAAAAAACTAAATTGTTACGAATAACTTAGGGTAGCTAGCATGGCAGAAAATATGAGAAAAACAGGAATAGATATTTTAGGGGATCTACCATGGGGCACTCATTTTTGTCAATTTTATCAAACCAAAGAAGATTTAGTTGATATATTGGTACCCTATTTCAAAGCAGGATTGGAAAACAACGAATTCTGCATGTGGATCACTTCAGAGCCTTTAGCCGTAGAAGAAGCAAACGACGCTATGAAAAAGAACGTATCTGATTTTGAACGATACTTAACAAGAAAGCAAATAGAAATTATTCCGCATACAGAATGGTATCTCAAAGGTGGTGTTTTCAATCTGCGGAGAGTTCTCACTGGCTGGGTTGACAAACTTGACAGGGCATTAGCGAGAGGGTATGAGGGTATGAGGATAACAGGAAATACGGCCTGGCTTGAAAAGAATGATTGGAGGAGTTTTGCTGATTACGAAGAGGAAATAGACAATGTTATTGGCAGATACCAGATGATGGCCATTTGCAGTTATTCACTTGATAAATGTAAAGCACAGGAAATCATAGATGTGGTCCGCAATCATCAGTTTGCCCTTATTAAGCGCGAAGGCAAGTTGGAGCTTTTTGAGAGCTCTGAGCGCAAGCCTGCAAAGGAGGCACTAAGGAAATCTGAGGAAAAATACCGTATTTTATACGAGACCATTAAAGACGGAATTGTCGCTACCGATATGGACGGCCGCATCCTTGACTGCAACCAGGCGTATGTGGATATGCTTGGTTATTCTAAAGAAGAAACAAGGAAATTAACCTGTCAGCAACTTACACCAGAAAAGTGGCACAAAATGGAAGCTGAGAAGGTGAAAGAACTGATCGTCGCAAAAGGCTATTCTGATGAATACGAAAAGGAATATGTAAGAAAGGATGGAACGAACTTTCCGATATCCGTCAGGGTTTGGTTGATCAGAGACGAAGATGGTAAACCTAAGGGGATGTGGGGCATAATCAGAGAGATTACCGAGCGCAAGCAAATGGAAGAAGCCCTCCGCAAGTTATCTAACGCTATCGAACAAAGCCCATGCTCGATTGTAATTACCGATACAAAAGGTAACATCGAATATGTAAATCCCAAATTCTGCAAGACAACAGGTTACACCACAGCAGAAGCAATCGGGCAAAACCCGCGTATCTTAAAATCCGGCGAGAAACCACCCGAAGACTATAAATGTTTATGGGATACCATTACCTCTGGAAATGAATGGAGAGGAGAATTTCATAATAAGAAAAAGTGCGGTGAACTCTATTGGGAGTACGCATCCATTTCGCCTATCAGAAACTCAGAAGAGGTTATTACCCATTTCCTCGCAGTTAAGGAAAATATCACCGAGCGCAAGCGGATGGAGGAGGAAATAAAGAATGTTGCAAAGTTTCCTGCCGAGAACCCGTATCCCGTGTTACGCGTTTCGCACGATGGCACCATTCTCTATGCTAATCCTTGTAGCACGTTCCTTTTAGGTGACTGGAACTGCGAAGTTGGTCAATTTTTACCTGATTCCCTATGTAAAGTAGTTTCAGATTCTTTTAGTACCAAATCAATGAAAAAAGGTGTTGAAATCAAGCATAGAGACCAAATATTTTCTTTTACGATAGTACCGGTGACTGATACTGCTTATGTTAACTTGTATGGAGTGGACGTTACCGAACGCAAGCGTGCTGAGGAGGAATTGCGGAAACAGCGCGACCACCTTGAATATCTTACGAGCCAGCTTACTGTCTCCAACAAAGAGTTGGAAGCATTCTGTTATTCTGTATCACATGACCTACGTGCGCCATTGCGGAGTATCAATGGCTTTTGTAAAGCGCTGATGGACGATTACCCTGACAAACTGGATACCCAGGGCAAAAACTACCTTCAGCGTGTGAATGCAGCCAGCCAACGCATGGGACAACTTATTGACGATCTGCTGAATCTATCCCGTATAACGCGCAGCGAGATGCATCGCAAGACAGTCGATCTGAGTGCACTGGCAAAGAAGATTGCTACAGAACTCCAGGAGGCGCAACCGGAACGCCAGGCGGAGTTTATCATTGCTGAAAAACTGATCGCCTATGGTGATCCGCAGTTATTACGAATAGCGCTTACGAACCTGCTGGGTAATGCATGGAAGTTTACCAGGAAGCGCCCACGCGCAAGGATAGAACTCGGTGTTACAAAGCATGACGGAAAACCAGTATATTTTGTACGCGATGACGGTGACGGTTTCGACATGGCCTTCGTCAACAAACTATTCGGAGCATTCCAGCGGCTGCACTCGACAACTGAGTTTGAAGGTACCGGCATTGGGCTGGCTACTGTGCAGCGCATCATCCATCGCCACGGTGGCCAGATTTGGGCTGAAGGTGCTGTGGACCAAGGTGCAACATTCTACTTCACGTTCACGATTTGAGATTTTAGATTGACAATCTGAAATCTCAAATCTACAATCTCCAGATAGAGGACGAAAGGTGAAACAAGAAGAAATGAAGGGTCGTACCAAAGAGTTTGCCAAACGGATAATCAAGTCATAAGTGAGAATTAGAAATTTAGGATTAAATTCGCAATCTGCAATCTGAAATCAAAACTGCTAAAGAGGTGTAATTATGACAAATCAACAATCAGTAGTCTCAAATTCGCAATCCAAAGTTGTCTTGCTCGTAGAAGACAATCCTGATGACGTAGAGCTGACACTGCGTGCATTTAGGAAATACAATATAATGAACGAGGTGGTGGTGGCAAGCGATGGGGCTGAAGCGCTGGATTATCTCTTTTGCACGGGTAGATATGCCAGCCGTGACACTAATAACTTGCCAGAGATCGTACTGCTGGATTTGAAACTGCCAAAGGTGGATGGTCTGGAAGTTTTGCAGCGACTGCGTGCCGATGAGCGAACAAAACACCTTCCGGTGGTCATTCTCACCTCCTCGAACGAGGAACGGGACCTTATTAAAGGTTACAAATTAGGCGCCAACAGTTACGTTCAAAAACCGGTGGAATTTACCCAATTCTCTGAAGCGGTGGGACGATTGGGGATTTACTGGCTTCTCTTGAACAAATCTCCAAAGAAAGGAGGGTGAGCATAGATGAGCAGACCACTTCGCGTATTGATCGTTGACGATTCTCCGGACGATGTTGAATTGCTGATGCTTGAACTACAGCGCGGTGGCTATGCTCCAACGTTTGAACGGGTCGAAACAGCCTCAGCCATGAAGATAATGCTCGAAAATCATGCATGGGATATAATTCTTGCTGATTACTCCATGCCCTACTTCAGCGCAATTGGGGCATTGACACAGTTGCAACTCAGCGGACTCGACCTGCCATTTATTATTGTGTCAGGTTATGTTGGCGACGATTATGCGGTGGCATGCATGAAAGCCGGTGCGCACGACTACGTCATGAAGGACAATCTGGCACGACTTGTCCCCGCTATTGAGCGGGAAATGAGCGAGGCGGAGGAACGGCGGAAGCGCAAACTGGCGGAGAAGGCGCTGCGGAAAAGCCAAGTCAGTCTTGCCAATGCGCAACGAATTGCACATCTGGGGAATTGGGAATGGGATATAGTAAAAAATGAATTTTGCTGGTCCAATGAGGTCTATCGTATCTTTGGTTTAGTTCCACGGTCATTTTGCCCAACGTATGAGGTATTCCTGGATTCCGTTCATGCCAATGACAGAGAATTTGTTAAAAAATCTATTCATGAGGCCTTATATGAGAGAAAGCCTTTCAGTATTGATCACCGCATAGTTTTGCCAGATGGTTCTGAGCGTATTGTCCATGAAGAAGCAGAAGTCGTTTTTGACAGTACTGGCAAGGCGATTCAGATGGACGGAACGGTTCAGGACATTACCGCGCGCAAGCGGATGGTAGAAGCACTGAGGGCACTCAACAACACTTTAGAACAACGCATAGCAGAGAGAACAGCGGCGTTGGTGAAGGCAAACAAAGAACTAAAGATGGAAATCGCGGAACGCAAGCGGATAGAAGAGGCACTGTACGACAGCGAAGAACAATACCGGCTCTTGTTCGAAAGCAACCCGCACCCGATGTGGGTGTATGAACTCGAAACGCTTAATTTTCTTGCCGTTAACAATGCGACTGTCCACCACTACGGCTATTCTCGCGAAGAATTTCTTGCAATGACCATTAAGGACATTAGTCCTTTTGAGGATATCCCCGCGCTTCTTGATAGTGTATCGAGGGATGGCGCTGGATTCGATATGGCGGGTATTTGGAGGCACCGGAAGAAGGATGGAAGTATCATCTACGTTGAGATTAACTCACATACAATAATCTTCGCAGGGAGACGTGCTGAGGTTGTGCTGGCGAACGACGTCACCGAACGGAAGTGGATGGAAGAAAAAATCAAACACATGGCTTTTCATGACACCCTTACCTCTCTTCCTAATCGTATATTGTTCAATGATCGCCTAACCCTGGCGCTAGCACATGCACACCGTAGCAAAGAGATACTTGCCGTGCTGTTCCTGGACCTGGATAGATTTAAGGGCATAAACGATGCGCTGGGGCACACTGCGGGAGATCAGTTGTTGTGTAATGTCGCTGACAGATTGAAAAGCTGTGTCCGTGATGAAGACACCGTTGGTCGCTTCGCCGGTGATGAATTCACTCTATTGTTGCCAGGAATCACTCAAGCAGAACACGTAATCGATATTGTGCGTAAAATCCTCGAGGCCTTCAGACGGCCATGGATGATCGAAGGACACGAACTCTATATCACCACCAGCATCGGAATTGCCCTCTATCCCAACAATGGTGAAGACGCTGAAACCCTGCTGAAGAATGCCGACACCGCCATGTACCATGCCAAAGAACAGGGGAGAAATGACTTCCAATTTTACACCGCAACCATGCACGCCAAATCCTTTGAAAAGATGATCCTGGAAAATAGTCTTCGCAGTGCGTTGGATCGCGAAGAATTTGTGGTCTACTACCAACCGCTTGTGAATATCAGCACCGGCCAGGTCGCTGGTATGGAAGCACTGGTGCGCTGGCTACACCCGGATCGGGGACTGATTCTCCCCGAGGAATTTCTCGCCCTGTCAGAAAACACCCGGCTGATTGTCTTCATTGATGAATTGGTCCTGTATACCGTCTGTGCGCAAAGCAAGGCATGGCAGGATGCCGGATTTCAACCGTTGCGCATCGCAGTGAACATTTCAGCACATACGTTTCAGCAACCCAATCTCGTAGAAACTGTTATGTCTGTGTTACAAAAAACCGGTCTTGATCCGCATTTTCTGGGACTGGAAATTACTGAGGGCATTGCCATGCAAGATATAGAAACTACGATCCACAAGCTAGACAAGTTGTGCGACTTGGGCATTCAAATCTCTATAGATGATTTCGGTACAGGCTTTTCCTCTTTGTATTATCTTAAAAAATTCCCCATTCATAAGCTCAAAATCAGTCAGCATTTCGTGAGTGGTATCGTGACTGATCAAAATGACAAGATGATCGTATCTTCAGTTATTGCCCTGGCGCAAAACCTGAAATTCAAGGTTGTTGCCGAAGGGGTTGAGACTGAAGAACAGCACATCTTCCTTAATCAACGACAATGTGACGAGATGCAGGGATATTTGTTCTGCAAGCCTTTCCCCGCTGAGGCATTTGGAAAAATGCCGATGCTGTATAAACAAGTGTGTGATTTATAATAACGGTACTACGAGCAACTCCGACTCCCTTGCAAACCTCATAAAACTTCGGTTTCCCTTATATCTATGAGTTACCATACTGCATGGCATTCGTAAGGGTCTCCCGTGCTCCCCCCCCGTATGGCTTCCTCTGCGTGTCACCTTGCTACCCCGGAAGTCCACCTACAGGTTCTGGCAGTTTTCGTTAGCGCAGGTGTGGCATCCTTCCCCTTCTGACCACAGGGTCGGCAACTCCTTCTTTAATCTTGATGTTTTTTGCTGTTAGACGTGACACAAATATTCTACAGGAAAACCATTTGGATTTTCAGATTCCCGTTATTATTTATTTAAACAAATATCCGAATACCAAGCCTCAACCTTACCATGATTGCGGTCGGCGTTGGTTTGAATACCTACGTAAATAATTTTCGGCGGTTCTTCCCCGAATTCCTGCATATAGTCCTGATAATGGTTCACCTTGTAACTGAGCCATTTGTCTGCATCCTGCGCTCCACTCTGTATGACAATCATTTTTGCTTTGGCTTCACAGGGATTATCGAACCGCTCTCCCACCGACAGGTTATTTCCATACACGTAGATTAATATCCTGTATGAGTATGGTACGGAGAGAAACGTCTTGCCATACAC
>DUGF01000028.1 GCA_013331535.1 Microcaldota archaeon
CTGAACAAAACGATTCAGGAAGCGTCAGTTGAACTTTACAAGAAAGCAGGTGCTGCTCAACGGCCAGAACAGAATGAAAAGGCCGACGAAAAAGTCGTAGATGCTGAATATGAAATGAAAGATGAAAAGAAAAAGTGAGGAATAAAATGGCACAAAACTACCAACCGATTTTCATCCTTCCCGAAGGTTCTGAACGAACATTTGGAAAGGATGCGCAGAGAACAAATATCGCAGCTGCAAAAGCTGTTGCTGAAACAGTAAGAACGACACTTGGTCCAAAAGGAATGGACAAGATGCTTGTAAGCGACCTTGGAGATATCGTGATTACAAACGACGGGGCAACGATTCTTGAGGAAATGAATGTTGACCATCCGGCTGCAAAGCTCATGGTTGAGATTGCAAAAACACAGGATAAAGAAGTTGGTGATGGAACCACAACTAGCGTAGTTATCGCAGGGAATCTTCTCAAGAAAGCAGGAGAGCTTTTGGATCAGGATGTCCATCCGACGACTGTAATAAAGGGTTACGAACTCGCGGCAAAGAAGGCAGAGGAAACTCTTATGAGACTCTCTGAAAAAATTGATGAAAAGGATGACAAAGCACTCACACAAATAGCGCTTGTTGCAATGGGTTCAAAGGGTGTTGGAACAGAGAGCGAAAAGGCAAAGCTCGCCGCCGTAATTGTAAAGGCAGTAAAACAGGTTGCCGAAAAGAAAACAGAAAATGACGGAAAAACAGTTATTGACAATGAACTAATTAAGATTGAAAAGAAGGCTGGTGGAGAAGTCGGAGACACCGAACTCATAGAAGGTGTTCTTGTTGACAAAGAGATCGTTCACTCTGGCATGCCAAAAGCTGTGAAGGATGCAAGGATTTTGCTTCTTGACTCGGCACTTGAAATAGAAAAAACAGAGATTGACGCAAAGATTGAGATAACTTCTCCTGAGCAGATGGATGCATTCCTAAAGCAGGAAGAAAAAATGCTCAGAACAATGGTTGAGAATATTGCGAAATCAGGTGCGAATGTTTTGTTTTGCCAAAAAGGAATTGACGACCTGGCACAGCACTATCTTGCAAAAAGCGGAATTGTCGCTGTAAGAAGGGTAAAGAAAAGCGATATGGAAAAACTTTCGCGAGCAACTGGTGGGAGAATTGCCTCAAGCCTTGAGGAACTAAAGCCAGAAGATCTTGGAAATGCAGGGCAGGTCCAGGAAAGAAAGATTTCCGGAGAGTCCATGACGTTCGTTGAAAGATGCAAGAACCCGAAAAGCGTAACGATATTTGTACGCGGCGGAACTGACCATGTTGTAAGCGAGGTTGAAAGAGCAGTTGTGGATTCCCGCGGGGCCGTATCAAGCGCCCTTGAAAGCGGCAAATACGTAATCGGAGGCGGAAGCATTGAAATGGAACTTAGCAAGGTTCTCAACGATTATGCAACTGAAATCGGCGGAAGGGAACAGCTTGCAATTCAGGCATTTGCAGAGGCACTTGAAAGCATTCCGAAAACGCTTGCTGAAAATGCAGGAATGGATGTTATTGACACATTAGTAACCCTCAGGAACAAGCACAAACAGGCTGATGGAAAGTTCTATGGTGTTGATGTCATAAACGGAAAAGTCGCAGAACTGAAAAGCACCGGGATTTTTGAACCTGAAAAGGTGAAAAAGCAGGCAATTTCATCTGCAACGGAAACCGCAAGACTCATACTGAGAATAGATGATATAATCAGCTCAAGAGGAAAGTCTGGTGGCGGAATGCCACCTGGTGGAATGGGTGGAATGGGAGAGGAATAATTCCGTTCCCTGCATTCGGCACCCTGCAACCAGCATCCTGCGTCGTGTTTCCAGCACCCAGTTTCCGGTTCTGAGTCTTGCGTCTTGACGATCCGAATTTCCGGTCTTGGGTTCAGACTCGTCCGGAATTCCTTTTTATTTTTATTCCGCTTTTCTTTTTGGGAATGCAGATTTTTCGTGAGGCGACTCATCTTTATTCCTACTTTGCAAGTAATGGAGGAAGTGATGGCATTTTTAATCTTGGCAGCAATTTTGTAAATAAATTTCAAGAATTTTTACCTGAATCTCAAAAAACTCTGGTTAATTTTGACCAATATTTAAAACAGGGGTTGCAATGGCTGCTTCAGAATGTTGGTTTTGTTTTCTCTAATATTGCCAAGATATTGCTTAATTCAGTTATTTTTATTATTGCGCTTTACTATTTCCTGAAGGATGGAAATAAAATAAAAAATTTAATTATAAAATTTAGTCCCCTGATGGATGTGGACAATGAAACAATTTTAGGCAAACTTAAATCATCAATAAATTCAGTGGTCAGAGGAACGCTTTTGGTGGCTATTATTCAAGGAATCTTAACAACAATCGGATTTACTATTTTTGGAGTTCCGAATGCCGTTCTGTGGGGAACATTAACAGTCATCGCGGCTCTGGTGCCGACAGTCGGGACGGCTCTAGTAACGGTGCCGGCAATTCTATTTTTATTTTTCACCGGAGAAGTCTACTCATCGCTTGGACTTCTAATTTGGGCGACTGTTGCTGTTGGACTTGTTGATAATTTTATCGGACCGAAATTTATGGAAAAAGGAATGAAATTAAATCCGCTGGTGATTCTTCTGGCTGTTCTCGGCGGTCTGGCATTTTTCGGACCAGTCGGATTTTTAATCGGCCCGCTGATCATAGCTTTGCTAGTTACTCTGGTTGATATTTATTTCTTGAGGAAAATTGGCTAAGAAATTTTATAAATACTAATCCTTACAAAAATTACCCTAGTGTCGCATAGATACTAGGGCAATTTGAATAAAATAGTCAGATTTTTTAAATTTTCCTTCCAAAGACCATATGATAAAGCTCAGTTACCGCCAGAGAGGCTTTAATTGCCGTAATTGGATCTGGGACGCGCCCTGCTTCAAGAAAACAGCCCTCGCCAGTGTCCCAATCAGTAACTCCCACGAAAAACTTGGAACGATGCTTTAAAATAGTTTCATCATTAAGTTTTTTGGGTCCGTCTCTGAAAACTTTTTCAAGATAATCAATGTCAATTATCGGCCAACGCCAAAAATTAATGAAGCCATTTAGGCATTC
>DUGF01000095.1 GCA_013331535.1 Microcaldota archaeon
GACTGGGGATATTTTCGGTTGAAAGAATAGATTTTTAAACTCTTTCTACAACTAAATTACATATGGATCCGATAGAAAAAGCGGGTGGAGCAGCGGCAGTGAGGCGCTTGCCTTTAATTGAAAGGTTAGAGGTTGCCAGGGATAAGACAATGTTAAGAGGCAGATGGACGGCTCATGATGTTTTAACTGAAAGAATGATAACGGAGTACAATAACCTAGGAGACACGGAAAATGCACGTAGATTAGCAGTATTCATCGCAAGCATGCGCTTTGATTCTCCAGACAAATTTGAAGACATTGTACGCAAATACCGCTTGTCAGCTGACGATGTGAGAGGGATTGCCTTGAAGTATCTGAACTTATATATGTCTGCTCCCTTAAATGCGCTCGGTAAAATTGCGGGAATCGTTGTAAAATTTGGTTTGACAGAGGAGGTAATAAGGACGTTCACAGAATATATAGTGAATCTCTCTAGGGGATCCCTTGATAACCTGACTTCGCATATTGATAAATTTTCACAGGCACTTGGCCTAACCGACTCTGTGAGGATTAAGATTACCTTGGAATACGCAACAGCTCTTTATAAAAATGGAAACTTTAGTATGGCAGCATACGTCGCAAAAGGATCTGGACACATCGACCTTATGAAAAGAGCTGCTTTGGAACTGTTTAACGCGCAATGTTTTGCGGATGGTCCGCGAAGGTTCCCATCTGCTAGTGAAGTAATGAAAGAATATGATTTAACTTCGGACGATGTTAGGAGTATAGTTATTGAGAAGCTAGGTTCAAGATTGGCGGGTGGCGGAATGATTCCGACAACCATTGAACAATTGCGCGAATTCGCAGAATTATACGGTTTAACTGCTGGAGATATGAAGGACGTAGCAAAAGCGGCCATTGTAGATATAATAGAACGGAACCCCAAGAGGGCAGACGAAATTGTGCGTGAGTTTTCTCTAGAAGATTTTTTAAGGACTCGAATAACCCTAAATGAATCTCCCCCTATAGGTAATATGGGGGTTCTGCATTAATCGCTTTATTTTATCATCACGCTCTCCTCGAACTTCATTTCCGATTATCTGTTCAAAATCCAAGCCCAGCCAAAGATTTTTCGAGATCCGCTATCATCGAATCAAAAGACGGCAGTTTATCTATCTGATAACCCAGCTGCCTTTGATAATATGGCCTTGCCTGCTCTACCCTGCCCTTATCGAGCAGTTTGACAGGCATTTGGAGCTTTTTGTATTCAACCTTCTTTATGAGAAAGTTCTTGAGCTTCTTTCGATCTATATTGTCTTTCTCGTGGGTCAGGATATACCAAACGTCATAGTAATCCCGTACTCGTGTCCTCTGCAAGAAACTCCTCAATTTTTCTGCCAGAATTTCGTCCATGGAGTAAACAGGAATTGAAAACTTCTTTTCGTAATAAGGATTGAAAACTGGTTTTTCTTCAATCTTATCTGAAATAAGTTCGTCAGACATCAAGTCCAAGGCAATTGTGTTTTTCACCCCTCTTAATCCGACAAATTGGATTTTGATATCGCTGAACCATTTCTTGCTGTAAAAATCCCTGATAATGAATTCTGCGTTGTATTCATTCTTGAGATATTCAAAAATCTCTTTGAATGACTCTTCTATCTCCTTCTCTTTTAGAGGAATTCTGAGCGTAAAATCCAGGTCTTCTGAATAGCGATAATGCTTGAAATATATTTTCCTTAGCGCCGTGCCACCCTTGAAAACCAGTTTTTCCTTGAGATTGGATTTTGAGATTCCATCAAGCAATAATGTCAGGAAATAATCCTTCTCGACAATCAACCAGCCGATGTTTTCCTTTTCAGAAACGTCAGTGATAATGTTTTGGGAAATCATAGTTCCACCATTAACTCTTCTTTTGGTATGTTTTCGATTATTTTCCATTTCCTGTTTTTATGGCCTGTCTTCGGCCCACCTGTATCAAGCAAGCAGAACCCTCCACGCACTTTGCTAAGCAGTTCCTTGACGACCGGAGTTTTTATTTTCAGAATGTCTAGGATATAACCTAGCCTCTTAACGGTTGCCAAGTCGTCCATTTCCAAAGCATAATTGTACAGCTTCTCAAAGTCCAGCTTATTCCTGAACGCCTTTGCCACTTCGGTCAATCCTCCGCTGTATTTTGGCAGGAAAAGGCAGTCGATTACGGTTTTTTCGCGGTTGGAAATGTTGAACTTTAACTGGCCTGCCCATTCTTCGGTTACCCCGAAAAAACGCTTTTCCGGCAACTTCACGAAGCGATACTCCTGAGCCTGAAAGTGCATCGGACGTTTGGACTTTGTTGCGACTATAAAGACGATTCGGCTTATCTGCTCGGTAATTCCGTAATAGTTCAAAGCTGAAAGAAAGCCAATATAGTAAGGGTTGGCTAGTTTTCTGGCTAACATGTATGTGTCTGCACCATATCCTGCGTGTAAACCGCTTTCCAAAGGCAATATGAGGTATTTTCCCCGCTCTATCCTTTTGACCCATTTGCTTTTGGTTAATCTACACAGTAATTTTCGCAAGCGCAGACCCCTTTCTCCTGAGGCAGCTTCCGCATCTTTTATACTGAATACCTCTTTCTTTTCTGAGCTAAGATTAGATAGAAGTTTTGAACTCAATCTGCTTAAGCCCGTCCTTACTTTTTCTTCTATCATGTTCTTCCCCCGCCTAATGAATATACGTTTAATTAAAGTACCGTTTAAAGGTATTATGATTAATTATATATTTAAAACTATCGTCTGAGCTGCATTTTTGCGTATAAACGGCAAGGAGAAAAAATTTGGCTGGAACAAGGCAAGAACGTTGGTTTATTTTATCATCACGCTCTCCGCGAACTTCATTTCCTTCAGCTTTTTTATTACTCCCGCGCCCAGTTTTCCGTCAATTATTATCGTTAGCACTGGGTCAGGAAACAAATCCGGGTCATCGGTTATTATCTGTCGTATGTTTACCTGGCTATCGGCAAGTGTCTTTGTTACTGCTGCCACCACTCCCTTCCTTTTCGGATCCGCCCGGATCTCAATTACATCAAATCCGAGCTCCTTTGCCGCATTCCCGATAAATGCCCGCGGCTCCAGGCGATAGAAGATTTGGATTAGTTTATCGTCCGCTGCGATTGCGCGCGCGGTTTCAATTACAACCCGGCGATCAACTCCTATTGCCCGTCCGATTTTCGCAGGAGGCAATTCAATTGAACCAGCGTATATTTTTCCCTTACCGTCTACCTTGAACCCTCGGCGCAAAAGCTCGGTTGCTACTTGTTTTCTTCCGCGCGCATGGGCAAAAAATTCTTCGAGGATTTTCATCATATCAAACACCTACCTCTTTTTTTCCATCCAATAATATAGATACATAAATGCCTTTGGAACAATCGTTTTCAGTGCATGCAATGAAGCTGCATTAAAAATCCCTTTTTGCGATAATTCTAATTCGGCTTGCCAAAGCTTTTTGATGTCCATGGAGTCCGATAACACCAGTTTTTCAGTTTCATAGAAATTATTATTCATATTGACCAAAAGCAATAACGCCCTTGCAGCAATAGTTATCAGGTCATTTCTGTATACTCTGCCGGTTACGAGCATTTCCTGAAAACTACCAAATGAGTTTTGCTTTATGAAAAACTTTGTG
Source organism: Microcaldota archaeon (assembly GCA_013331535.1). Lineage (GTDB taxonomy): Archaea > Micrarchaeota > Micrarchaeia > Anstonellales > Bilamarchaeaceae > UBA10214 > UBA10214 sp10214u. The sequence goes on from DUGF01000095.1 coordinate 3,643, forward strand.
GAGTCAATTTCAATGCATTTGAGCAAAGTCGTCTGAACACCAACAACGCATTGCACCTCCTTGTAATTCGTATTCCTTAACCTATTCTGATCTGACATTATCTGAATCCAGTCTTCGTGTATCTTTTCCAAATCCGGTTTATTATCAAGAATGCAATTTATGTCAAAAATATCCTTAATGATTTGAATCGGTTCCTCTTCAAATCTTCCAATTGTGCCAAATGCCAAAGAAGACAGTTTGGAAGCAAGGAGATAACCTTGTTTTGGCAAAAGAACTTCAACATCTCTGATGTTTCTTTTTTCTGTTTCTGGAATTATGAATCGACTTACATCCAGTTTTATCATAACGTCTCCTTTTGAGATAGTATAAAAAACAAAGATTGGGGTTCGACTTTGGCGTTTAGTCACTCCATAGCCGGCTTTTTCAAGTCCATGAACGAGCCTCTCTGTTTCTCCGAGATATGATATGTCCAAATCAATGCTCAATCTTTTTTGTTCAGGCAGGATTGCTTGAATGGCACTACCGCCAAGGAAAATGATTTTCTCGTCTAACTTAACTAGTACGGATAATACTTCAAAAACTTCCCTGCTTCGTTTTTCAAAATCCCTGTTCACGCGCTCACCAGTTTTAATAATTCGAGATTTTTCATCCCGCTTTTAAAATGACGTTCATCTGTTTTGAGGACTGTCTTTTTGGAAAGATAATATGCAAATATGCTGACAAACCAGCCAAGATACCTCCTTAGCGAATAACGATATAGCTCGTTGAATTTTACTAAATCAGTGTTCGACAGATAATGCTCCCACAAATCAAGAATATCCGTAAGGGAAATAGGCAGAATCTCGCTTTTTGAGAAATAAAGCAGGTCAACAAGGCATTTCTCAAGTTTTGGGCGATTGCCTTCGACCTCTCTTCTGGTTTTGCCCTCTCTTGCAATAATCACTATGCTGGCTTTTTTGTCAACTAATTTGATCCGAAGAATAGGTTTTTTTATCCCTGCATAAACCTCATAATCAGGATATTCCCGGGCCACTAATTCGACTAAGGAATCTACCGCAACCCGATTACATTCTATGAAAACAATGTTCTTCCTCCAATTATGCATCAGTGGGATAAATGGCGTTAAATCCCATATAAGAAAGTCCAGGGCTGGCATATCCTTTCGAATCAATTTCGTTAATTTTTCTGTTTCTTTTCCGAAGTTGATATTGGTCATGTAATTAGTTTATATGACAAACTTTAAAAGACTATCTTTTGTCATGTAATCGGTTTATATGATTTGCTCGTTCGGTCTTCGCCGCTTCAAAAGCAGTAGTTTCAAGACCGAAGAGCAAAGCTTTTGAAAAACGCCCATCCCTGCACTGAAATATGGGGTTTCGGCAATCTGCGTTTTTCAAATGACCAAATGAGGTTAACTCTTTCTGTGAAAAGAAAGAAAAAACTTGTTTCCGAGATA
>DUGF01000085.1 GCA_013331535.1 Microcaldota archaeon
GCAACTATTTTCCCGCCCGCCGCTTCAATGGTTCGCGCCAGCCCTAGTTCCTCTGCCTTCTTTTTCGTCTCCCGTGCGGTACAAATCCATAAATCGCATTTTAGCTTTGAAATTTTTTTCCTAGTGATGATTTCCGCAACGTGACGGATTTCATCAATTGATGCGTGCGGACAACCGATTGAAACGAGCTGCGGTTTTGCGTTTTCTTTTTCAGCTTCCTCATTTATTTTTTCCTTTGTTTCGCGCAACTCCTTTTCTGTAAATGGTATTTTCTCCGCTCCATCCTTAACATTGAACTCAGGGGTTATATCCTCAGCGAAAAACAACCCAACAGAGCCGCTCGCTGCCATTGCAGCTCCAAGCGCCTTTAGCTTATCTGTGCTGGTAGATTCCTTTTCTATTCCATCAAACGCCGGATTTCGGTTCTTTACTATCGCTCCGACATAATATCCCATTGCACCGAAATCGCTCTGGTCCTTCAGTTCGCATTCAACCGAAACTATAAAATCAGAAACCCGGTTTTTATCTAAATGAAATCCGTAATTCGGAGTAACCCCGCAAATGGCAGCAGCAAGCGCACTAGGACCACCCTCGCGATTCGTCTTGGCACCTAAAGCCGAATTTGCATACGCAACCGCACTGCTTTCTGACCATGCAATATGCTCTCCGAGTTTCGGTTTTATCCCAATAAGATAAGGCGTGCAAGTACAGGTATTTTGAATTCCCATTGCCGCGTACGCGTTCAATATTTCAATCTGTTTTTTTGCAAAATGTTCCGGAACTCCAAGCTCTTTCCATTGAGCGACATCAATGCCAGCCGGATTCAGAAATGTCGGAACTCGAACCTTTGCCCCATTTGCAACAAGATCGTTCAGGTATTCCAATCCGGCATCGCCAATCGTCTTGTAGGAAACCCCAGCAACCTGCACGCTTGTGACAGGAATCATCTTATCTGCGCCATAAATCTTTCCAAGCGCGACAAGAATTTCCATTGACTGCTGTGCTGCAATGCCATGCTCGCCGGAAAGCATTTTTTGCTCGGATACAGTGAGTTGCATAGAATAAGCTACTGCATACAATAAATAAAATGGCTGCGCTTTCGCCTAGTTGCCCCGCAATCGACCCAAACGTGCCGCAGCATCAGAGACAGATGCCCCGGAACTCGGAATGACTCCTTTAATTATTTCAAGCGCCGTGCTTGCATTATCGCCATATATTTCTGCTATTGCGTCTTCAAATGCCCCGTTTAACTCTGGCACTGATCCAAAAAAGAATGCCCTGGCGAACCCAGCTTTCCCGCCAAGCTTGGCTTCTGCCATGCGATATGTTTCTTGAAAAGCCGGTGATCGCAGCATATCCCCATATCCGTCCACAAACAGCGGAACGAGTTTAACTGGCACATTAAGAAAATCCGCAATAACCTGATTGACGATTTGCTGAGTAGAGAACTCTGCCAGACAATAGATGGAAGGATTATAACCACCAAATTTAGCACGAAATGCGCTGGAATCATAATCTACCCGGCCCATTCTTAGATGATACGCAAAGGCGTGCGTGGTTTCGTGTCCGGCCACCCAAAATGCATCCGCAGAACGAACCAGATCAAGGATGCCATCAGCAAATGAACCAGCGTATCCCCTTCCTCTGTTGGAACCAGGACTAACCCCCCTGTCAGATAAAACTGCCATAAAATGATCTTTCAAAACCGAAGTTATCGCATCCTCCGAAACACCATTAGAATGTTTGGAAACATATTGAACCATTAATGTGACGAACGCCCTCAAATTATCAGAAAGTATACAAGAGGACAAAGAAGCTGCCCCACCACCTTGACGATTTAACAAGGACATTACTTCGATAGGGGCCCCTCCAACGTCCTTCAAACCAATAATTAAACAGGAGTTTCCGGCTTCTTTCCTTACTGCCTGAGGTTTTGAGGAGTCAAGCAAAAGACTCCTTAAACCATCCACGATTTCCTGTCTTACCGAAGCAATCTTGCCCCTTTCCCTTAAGCAGGTTAATGCCTGAACCCTTAAATTTTCAGGAACAGAAGGGTTGACAGCCACATCAAACAATGCATTAGCAAGAGAAGATTCATTTTGAGGGGTTGAATCTGTAAGACGGAGATAGCCAAGCACGGCAAGCAAAGGATGCGCATATCCTTTGTTAAAAAATTCATTTTGAATCGTTTGGAGATATGACCTAGCTTCTGCGGCAGATGTCTCGTAGATGGTCATCTCGTATATCTTAATTGCAGTCTGAGGTTTGTATTGTTCGGACGTACCCCTAACCAAAGCTAAACCAGATTCAAGTGCATCATAATACATAAATTTTATGTCTTTTTCCCAGGATTCTCTGGCCTGGGGATTAACACAATCCCGGTCCAGATAAACGTGCGGCTTGGAGTTTAACTGTCCAACCCAACCTGCCTTGGACGAATCGAATTTTTGAGCAGCCACACGCTGAACTGCCGCAGGTTTTGAGTCATGCCGAATATTCTCTGGATCGATATTGTCTTTATGATGCCTTAACAAGAGATATGCTGTGCCGGCAACAACTGCGCATGCCGCACCAGCAATTAAGAATTTAGTACCAGAACGCATACGTTGTAATTTATCAACAAATGTTTAAAAATGAAGAGTATGAATGTGGAAACGTATCATTCAGAGGATTTGCAATCTTCGTTTGATTCTCTTTCTTCCTTGAGTTGCTGCCACGTTACCCCGCACTTTTTTCTGAGTTGATCTTTCTTTGCTGACACACCTGCAAGTTCTTTCTCGCATTGTTTTCTTTTTTGTTCTGCGTCCTTTGCAATGTCCCGGCATATTTGAAGGTCTACCGGGCAAAAATCGATCTGGGCGAACTTTTCGGTTGGCTTTTTATCTGTTTCTGGCCCAACTGGTGCTAGATGAACAACTCTCCTCTCCTGCTTTAATTGCAGGGTCAGCGTTCGGTTTTTCTCAACAAGAACCCTATTCTGAAAATGGGCTGCTGACATCATGCCAAGCGAACCTCCGAATATGGCAATCCCTCCAACAATTCCAACCCATGCCAATAATCTCCTAGACATACCATCACAGATATTTTTCCTTTTCAACTTTCATCCACTTCGCCTTCTCAAAATTTTTCCCGTGCGCAACTAATGGCTTTGTCGCATCAATTCCCATTTTCGTTGTTGAGTATGTATACGGGTCTGCGCTCGGATCCAAAGAAGAACCGCGCTCACCAGTCTTTATGACAACGCTCTTATCAGCTTGCACGCGCGTTGCAATCGCCCATTCAACCGAGTTCGGGTTGTAAATGTCAATATCGTCATCCACCACAACCACATGCTTCAGGGATTTATGCCCCTTAAACGCAGCTTCAATCGCCTTTTTTCCATCATCCTCACTCTTCTTCCTTATTGAAACAACTGCATGAAGCCAGGAACACCCGCCCGGAGTGATATTAACTCCAGTACATTCGCAAACGCGGTTCACTTCGTTGAAAATTGTAGGTTCTCGCGGCATTCCCATCAGGATTTTGTGTTCGAGTCCGCCTGGCAAAAGAACGTGCCAGATTGGCTCGCGCCTGTGATAGACTTTTGTTATTTTCATTGTCGGCTGCTTTCTTACTATATCGTAAGTCTCAGTCAAATCAACAAACGGCCCTTCATCCACAAGCTCGTTCGCATTAACGCGGCCCTCAAATGCAAATTCCGCATCTGCCGGAACCTCGATTCCGTTGGAAAGCCGCACGGTTCGGAACGGCATCAGCGTATTTGCAATTCCGAGTTCATCCGTTCCGATTTCCACTGATGTTGCCGCGGCAAGAAGAACGTTAATTGGCGCACCGACATCAAACGCGACATCAAGTCCGCCTCCGTCTGCATCACCCGCGCGCTTTATGAATTCGGAAAGGTGTCTGGGAAGAATTCGCATAACAACTTTATCTTTTCCAATCACCATCATTCTATGAAAGGAGCAGTTTCGTCCAAGTTCCTTGTCCTGCGCAATCACTACGGCTGAACTAAAATACGGCCCGCCATCTTTCTCGGCATGAAATGGGATAGGAAATTTTGATAGGTCAACTTCAGGCTCGGTTACTTCCAAAACAGGCGCGATCTCGTATCCAGCGTCTTGCGTCTCGATTAATTCCGGCTTGCTCGGATGATTTATCGCATTAATTAGTTTCGGAATTAATTCATTTTTTCCGCATCCGAGATATTCACAAACCAGTTCCCG
>DUGF01000007.1 GCA_013331535.1 Microcaldota archaeon
TGATGAGAATTATCCGACGGAAACTGCAAGAAGACTGGCAAAGGAAAGAAAAAAGAGTGAAAGAACAGGGAGTAAAACTGAAAAAGGAAGCGTAACTAAAAATGGTGAAAGAAATGGCTGTGGTTGAATTTTATATTGACGACCTGAGAGAAATGTGCGGCAGAATGGAAGAAAAAAAACTCATAGAAACACTCACAAATCTCGGGGCGCCATGCGAAGCCGGAGAGGGAGAAAGTAAAGGTAAACTAATTATTGAGATTACTCCGAACAGACCAGACTTCTTTTTCATCGAGGGTTTGACAAGGGCAGTTAATACATTCCAAAAAAGAAAAATTCCCGAGTACACCGCAAAAAAAAGTGATTATGTCGTGATTGTTGACAGTTCGGTTGAAAAAATCCGGCCAAGCTCATTATGCGCGGTTGTAAAGAACCTGAAACTGGATGCGCGAAGGATAGAATACCTTATCCAGGCGCAGGAAAAACTCATGACAACAATAGGAAGGAAAACAAGAAAATTTGGAATGGGTTTCTTTGATTTGAATAAAGTCGTGTTCCCAATAAAATATACTACACGAAAACCCGAAGATATTGTATATAGGCCGCTTGGTTATCAGAAAACCGCAAATGCAAGAGAGATACTCACAAACCATCCCAAAGGGATTGAAAACAGACATATGATAGAAAAATTTGACCGTTACCCACTCTACGAAGACGCGAACGGAAGGGTACTTGTTTTGATTCCGATTGTAAATTCGGAGGAATGTGGAAAAATTGATGAGCGCACGAACGCTGTTTTCATAGAAGTAACCGGAACAGATATGAATACAATAAAAAGTGTGATGAATATCCTGATCTGCAGTCTCATTGATATAGGGGGCACAGCGTATTCGGTTGAGATGAAGTATCCGGACAAAAAATTCCAATCGATGCAGGGATTAGTAGATGGAGAAGTAGAACTTGACCTGGAGTTCATCAACAAAATACTTGGGCTGGAATTGAGTAAAAAGGATGTTGATGGGTTGCTGGCGCGGATGGGCTATAAAACATCTGGTAAAAAAGTGATGACGCCACCCTATAGAATAGATATAATGCATTTTATGGATATTGTCGAGGATGTCGCAATCGCATATGGATATGAAAAATTCGAGCCGATGCTCCCGGATTTTTTCACAAGTGGAAAAACAATAGGAAAAACCGAATCGGAAATCGACAAAACATTGAGGGGGATGGGATTCCTGGAAACAGTGTCGCCTATCCTGACCAGCCCGGGCTCCATAAAAAACGCTGGTTTGAAACAGACAAAAGATGCAGAGGTAAAAAATTCAAAAAGCGAAGAGTTCAGCATAATCAGGCCCGCACTTGCACTAAGCATTCTTGAATGTTTTGCACGAAATAAAACAAAGGGATTGCCGCAAAAATTTTATGAAATAGGAGATAGATTCGTTGGGGGAGAACTTGAACGCGCCGTAGTATTTGCGGTAGTGGATAGAAACGTGAGTTTTGCAGATATACGAGGATATGCACAAACGCTTTTTGAAGAAATTGGACTTGAATTCAAAATAGAAAACGCGGCCTCCGAACCAGGCAACGAACTAATGGATGAGGAAAAAAGCGGAATGGTAATGTTTGATGGAGAAGTACGAGGAAGAATCGGACTTGTAAACGAAGACATCCTAAAACGATTCAACCTGCAGAATAAAGTCGCAATATGTGAAATCGTCCTGGATTAGGGGGCAACAAACAACATGCTCAAAAACATTACCAACAACGGATTCGCAAGGCTTGTTTTGATTTACGTATTTTGGATAGCTATAGCAAAGCTCATGGCCGAGATGTTCGATTATAAATATCTCGTAGATAGCGGATTGGATATAGGGTTGTTGATACTTCTTACTATCGTTGAATTTGCTGCGCCGGCACTGCTTGCAGCAATAATAAAAAGAAATGAATCCAAAAAATTCGTGATTATTGGCGCAGTTATCAGAATAATCGCTTTTCTTGCCCTCCTTTACTGGAAAGGATTTACAGGCGCGGCAGTATATTTTATTCTGACAAGCCTGACTAATGTCCTGTTTTGGGTTCCGTTTAATATTGCATATTTTAGGAAACAACACGAAAGAAGCGCGTTTGTGAGCACGATATATTATAATACAGGCCCACTGCTTGGCATTGTCCTTCCCGCACTTGGAGGCGCAATGATAGAGGGGGTAAGTTTTGAGGCACTATTTCTTCTGATGGTGGCGGGGTATGTCCTCTGGCTCATAAGCGTGATAAAATTATGGCCAGATGAAAGACAAGACATAGATATACGTGCGGAACTAAAAAAATTAAAGGGAATGAAAACACTTCTTTTTGCAGAAAGTGGATATGCTGCGGCAGCAATGCTCGGAATTCCATTAGTAACAATTCTCTATTTCCAGAAACCAAGCGAACTCGGACTTGTCGCATCCGCAATGTCTATAGTAGCTGTTGTATTTTCTTTCATGTTCGCGAAAATCTCGGATAAAACAAAAGAAAGAATGAAATATCTTGTTCCGTTTGCAATATTTCTAGGAATGGCAATGATCATAAGCGTGCTTGCATACGATGCAGCCACGTGGTTCATCATACTTATGATTATGACCATAGGCCGGGTATTATTCTTTCCGTTCACGACTACAATCCTGATGGATAACCAGTCAAAACCAGAAGAGGTAATGTATGGAAGAGAACTTGTGTTAAATGTCGGGCGGGTGTTCTGGATGGTAGTAATAGGTATAGCATACGTGGCCACTGGAAGCCTTCCGTTCGGAATTGCAGTATGCGGAATAGGGATGATTGCATATCCATTTGTGGCACGATTAAAGGAGAAACGAGGGCACATAGTACTGTCTTGAGATATTTTGTTGCAGGTTCTGACATCTGGGTTCTGGCTCCTGGCAAAATAGTATTATATAATGAGCCACGTACCCAGCAGCTAGGAGCTAGCAGCCAGTAGCTTATGCCAGTGATTATTATGATAACAATCAAACACGATGGATGTATTCTTTGCGTGGGATGCTCTTCGGTATGCCCAACCAATGCGATAGAGCTAATTGGAACGAGAATGGAGCATTTTCCTGAGAAATGCATTGACTGCGGAATATGTGTAAGAACCTGCCCAGCGAATGTGATAGAGATGCATCCGAAGAAAAAAAGCGAAAAGAGCGCGGATAAAAAATAATAAAGGAATTCGGATCGATAGAAGGATTCGAATGAAAAATAACTGAAAATAGATTGGTGACACTCATGACTGACAAAAAAGATTACGATGTTATCGTCATTGGCGGAGGGCCTGCAGGCAGCACGTTCGCACGCATAGTCGCTCAGGGCGGAATGGACGTTCTTGTTGTTGATAAAAGACGAGAGATTGGTGTTCCGGTAAGATGCGGCGAGGGATTGGGCGAACGCGAAGTTCACTCTCAAAAGCTGGATATTCCAAGACATGCATATTCCACGGAAATAGTCGGTGCAAAGGTAATCGCACCTAATGGAAAGTCCATCACCTGGAAAAGCGATGAAACCAGGGGATGGGTTCTTGAAAGAAAGGTGTTTGACAAATGGCTTGCCGAAAAAGCGGTTGAAAAAGGCGCGGAAATACGGTCATACACACGCGCTATTGATTTGATAAGGGAAAACGGAAACAATGGCACGACTGGCAAAATTTCGGGCGTAGTCCTTTCGCATGGCGGAAGGGAACCGTATGAAGTTCGCGCTCCGCTTATTGTATCTGCAGAAGGAATGGAATCGATGATTGCAAGAAAGGCAGGATTTGACACGGTTCACAAGCCATATGATGTTGATACGTGCTACCAATACGAAATGAAACCTTATGATCATGAGAACCTTATTGAGTTGTATTTTGGAAATGAACTCGCGCCGAGAGGGTATGTTTGGATTTTTCCAAAAGCAGACCGCAAAGCAAATGTTGGGATTGGAATTGGAGGGACAAGTTTTAATGGAACAAAACTTGGTGGAATGAAGGGATGCGACCCAAAGATTTTGCTTGATAGATTTATTGCAGCAAATCCGCACCTGAAATTAAGCGAGGCGAGTACCCTGATGGATTTTGGTGGGGTAATCAGTGTCGGAACTCCGTTGAACGAATTCGTAAAAGATAATTTCATGGTAATTGGAACTGCTGCAAAGCAGGTTGACCCGATTCATGGGGGCGGAATCGCGCTTGCAATGGAATGCGGGATAATGGCTGCGAATGTCGTGCTCAAAGCGCATGCGAAAAAAGATTATTCAAAACAAACATTATTTGAATACGAGAAAACCTGGAGAGACGGACCTGGAAAAAAGGTTGCAAAAAGGCTTCTCCTAAGAAAGGTAATGGAAAAAGTAAGCGACGATGACCTTAATTATATTTTCAATACGATTAGCGATGCGGATTTGAATCAGATTATGAAGGGGCAGTTTGCAGGCCCGGTTGCAAAGGTTCTTGCAGGAAGACCGCAGCTATTGGGAGTTTTGAGTGCGCTGATTCACTGAATTCGTAAAGATTATTGAGAAACTTTTTTTATTGCAGCATCTCTTACTCTGACATCCTCAGGATGTTCTGAATTTTCAAGGGATTTTACCACCCGCCTTAAATCGTCAGTACAACAACCCGTTTTCGCAAGCACAAACACTGCGCCTACGCGAACAAAAACCGGGTTCTTAAGACCAATTGCAGTCGCAAACAAAAGGGTTTCTAATTCTGCACGGAATGACCTGTCGGGATTTGATCTCCATTCTGAAAGAGCGGTTTTAATCGCAGACGATGTTGGGGATCGAAACATTGCTCTAAGTCTTGATAATTCAAGATCGCTTGGAGAGGTAGAGGGTCGGGCAAACAATGGTTTTCCAGACTCATCTTTTAACGGACTAAAAACAGTACACGCGCGTTTGTCTCCGATTACATTAACTCTTCCGGTAGTCTTCGATTTGTCATCTGTAAATTTCGAGGTCGCCATGAAGATACTTTAAGCTGGAAGAAGATTTAAAAAGCGAAGTCACAAAAATCAGAAAAAATGAAAATGAAAGGATTATTCCGAACGGAATGAGCCGCGAATTTTTCTTCCTGCGCTTAAACCAGTATCATAACTGTATGACATGACCGGAACCAACTGGCCAAACGGCCCAAATTTTCTGGTTAATGCAATCCCGACTATGCTCGCATCTTCTTCGGGTGCAATAACCGAAACGTTTGGCGGAACTGAAGCCGCGATTGTTTCTTCCATATTCAAGCGGGACAGCTGACTATGCTCTTTTTTTCCGGTGGAGCATGCCATAAGAAATATATATGCTGGCTTATCCGGTAGAAAGACATCCGAAAAAAACGCTGGCAGTTTTTTGATATCCGTTACGTCCAAAAAAAGGTGTTCATAACGCTCTCGGAATTCTGCATTGGACATTTTTGAATTGCCGGGTCCAGGTTCCTCTCCCTGGCCCAAATCCATACTGTGAGCTGTGCCATGTGCACCAAAAACCGCGGTATGAACATACCCGAAATTCATTCTGGCTGTTTTTAAAACCATTGAAAAATCATTTTCAGAACCTGCCTCGTATACTACTACGCGGTATTGACTCAGCATGGTTTTGTAAATTTCATGATCTGCATAGAACGCACCGTTATAGTCCTCCTTTGTTAATACAACAATTGCAAGAGGTTTATCTTCGTTAAGATGCCTGTTTTCCGTAAGCATTGCAAGCTCCTGAAGCAACTCCGGAGGGTACCGAAGAAAAAAATCTATGTTGAAATACTGAGCGACGTTGATCACCGCACCTTTTTCATTGAGAACCAAAAGTGCATAAAAGATGTCACCAATCTCCTGTTTCATCCTTTCACAATGCATGCCCCCCATTTGCGATAGGGTGTCTGCTATATCCGTGCATTGCTCAAGCATTCCGTCCACTTTTTTCCCGCTCCGGTCAAAAAACATCTTGGCCAACAGCGGTGCGGCTGCCAAGAATGCACTCTCGGGTATCTCGCTCTTGAATGGAATTTTTGAGAGGTTGCTGCTCAGCATATTTACATCCACCAGTGTAAGCGGATGCCCCGCTGATTTCGCAGGAAAATTGTCTGCTAGCAGGCGGACTAAATCAGAATTTGCAGATTTCTGCGAAGCAAGGTCAGCGCACAGATGAACAAGAAGCCGGACGTCCTCCGCGTAGGTTCGTTGATTCCATGCCAATTTAGAGGAAAAATAGTCAAACAGATTTGAAAAAACCTCCTGTTGTTCCTTGCCCATTTTATCGCAAACGGAATGGATAGTATTCGCGACCCCGATTGCGCCCTTTACGGTCGCTGAATTCACATCATTAAGGTGATTGGCAATCACTGCAGCAAGAGTAACTGAATCAAAACGAAACGAAATCGCAGACATATTAAATTCTGATTGGGAATTTATCTTTCCATCTAAAGTGCAGAGGGCAGTAAGCGCGCCTAGAGCGGTTTTTTTGCTGCTATTGCGCTCCATTTCAAATACTGCAACTACTGGAGAGAGCCCATATTTTTCGAATAACTCGCTGTGTTTCAGGATAAGATATGCAACGTCAACAGAATTATTTCCCGCGCATTCCACAATTCTTTTTATGTCATCCGCATTAAATTTGGAAAGAAGCTGCCTGGCACCGGATTCATATTCCGAAGGGCTTAAAGTCCGGTTCTTGTTGGTTTTGATAAGCAGTGCCATAAGCTCCTTTATCTGTTTTTCGAGCTGACGAACCGATTCCTGGACATTCGTTGCATCAGTTGCCCTCTTTGCCTGCTCAAACCATTTGCCACTCATAACATTCACTTTGATATTCACTTTGAAATATAATTCTTAATTTCTCCTATTAGATATAAACTCCCGCAAATTAAAACCATTCCGTTTTTTCCGCATTGTTTTTTAGCAAGAGAAACCGCTTTTTTCGGATTTTTCTCTGCAATTGAGTCGGTATAAATTGCTGCTTCCTTGGAGATTTTCTTCGCAGCCTCCGCACGTTCCATTTTTGGCTGCGTTGCCACGAACAAGTCGCAGTGCGGTGCAAGAAGACGAATCATTTCCTTCCAGTCCTTGTCCTTCATAACCCCAAAAACAATTGCGAGTTTGTCATAGCGGAACAAATCCAGATTTCCGATAAGCTCGCGGATTCCGTGCGGATTATGCGCACCGTCAATGACTACGAGCGGATTTACAGATATCTGTTCGAGACGCCCGGGATTCTTTGTTTTTTTTATTCCGTCTCTTATTGCATCTTCTTCTATGCCAAGTTCTTCGGCTGCTGCAATTGCAAGTGCGGCATTTGATGCCTGATGTCTTCCAATTAGGAGTGTTTCAATACTATTGAAGAATTCATAACCAACATAATTGAAAACATTTTTTTTGTCTGTTGCTGAAACGGTTTTTGCAAACACGTCTTCGTTCAAAACGTGCAGAGAAATATTCTTGTTTTCGGATTCGTCTTTTATTGTTCCGAGAGCTTTTCCGTGCGCACCGGTAATCGCAATCCCTTTTTTCATTATGCCGGCTTTTTCGAACGCAACCTGTTCGATAGTTCCTCCCAGATAATCCGTATGCTCCAAATCAACATTAGTAATGATACTGATGCATTCCTCAGCAATATTGGTTGCATCCAATCTTCCGCCCATCCCTATTTCCATTACCGCGAAATCACAATTTTCATCTGAGAAATATTTGTATGCAATTGCAGTCAGCGCCTCGAACTCGGTCGCCTCGAAACCGCGCTCGAGCAGCGAAAGGATTTTCTTTTCATATTTCCGCAATTTCGCATCGCTTATGCTTTTTCCATTGATTTTGAACCGCTCGTTGTAATTTACAAGATGCGGAGAAAAATAGCTTCCGGTTTTGTAGCCCGCTTCTTTTAGGATGGATGCAAGAAAACTCGTGACGCTTCCTTTGCCGTTTGTGCCGGTAACTAGGATTACTTTCATTTGACGCTCGGGATGCCTAAGCGTGTCCATAAGCTTTGCAATCCTCTCCAAACCAGGCTTTATTCCGAATTTCGAGAGCGTCCGGCATAGTTCCATCTCACGCATGAATAAGGGAACGAATTTAAACATTATATTTGTTGCTTATTCATGAACCGATTCACATATGGGCTATTTTCCATTATTTTAATTGGATTTCTTCTTTTTGGATGCCTTCAAACAGCTGCCAAGAAGATCGGAAGTGAGGATAAGAACGTTACAAATCCCGTGAAAAAGCTTATAGAAACCACAGAGGATATAATCGGGAAAGTTGTGAAAAACGAAACTGCCGCAGGGACACCAGAGAAAATCACTAAAACTGAGAACACCGGAAATGCAAAAATTTCCGGAACAGTGACTGCTGAAAATGGCAGCGCATTAAGCGGAATGGACGTAAGCGCCTATGAACAATATGCAACAGATGGAAAAATATACCGTATTTTCAAGGAAGAGAAGAAAACAGGAAATGATGGAAAATTTTCATTCAAGGTTGATGGAGGGAAGAAATATTTCATAAGTGCATCTGGTTACTTGAAAATTGGTGAGAAAGAACGAAAATATTACAAAGACTCATTTGTTTACGCGTATGATGAAAAGCCAAAAACCCTTGGGACAAATGAAAACTGGACCGCAAACATAGTGATGAAATTCGCAGGAGAAAAGAAAACATTCTCTGTACAAGGATACGGATACAGTATGGAAGTAAAATATTATTACGGGGACGAGCAATGCTCGAGGATAGCCTTGAATTACCTCCAGGATTATTATCCAAAAGTAAAGGATACAATAGGACTTAAACTGCCAAATGAAAAAATCGTATTTGAATTCAACACAATTCCAGAACAGGGAAGCGGGGACTGGACAACCGACAAGGATGGGATATCCACCGTGTGCTATCCATGGACAGACAAGGTGCAAAAGGGCGAGGAAAGCAGCGAAGGACACCAGATAAAGGAGATGTGGGAAACCGCAATCCCGCACGAGATGACCCATTATTTCGTCTCGGGTTTTGCGTCCAGCGTTGTGCCATATTGGGCGAATGAAGGATTGGCGGATTACACCCAATTTACAATAAATGGAGAAACACCGGATTGTTCAAAGGAAAAACTTGTTCCGATTGAGAATATGAAAGGGGAGAACCTTCCGCAATACCGAAGCGCTGCATGCGTTTGGTATCTGCTTGAACAGGAGAAGCCTGGGTTCGTAAAGGCAGTCATGCAGAAAATAAAGGAGACTTCTGAAAGCGGCAAGGCACCTAAAAAATCAGGCTCGGGGTACTTCATTAAAGGAATTCTGTCATCGGTCTACGGAAGCGACCTCAAAATGTTCTTTGTGAAGAATTGGGGCTTTGATGCGAATAAAATTGAGAGCGAATATGCGGAAGCAGCGAAATAAGCAGTGGTGCCTAACCGCCCAGCCAAAACGCAAGACACGAAACGCTGAACTCGGGACCACATTTTAAAGACTACGTTGCTAATTATGTCCATGCAATGCCGCGCCTTAGTTTTATCCGGATTTGGCATCAACTGCGAAGACGAATGCAAGTTCGTTATTGAGAAGACCGGAGGTGCCGCAGAGATAGTTCATATAAACGAATTGATAGAAGAGCCATCTATTTTTGAACAGTATAATTTTCTTGTTTTTCCGGGCGGGTTTGCACATGGAGACGATCTTGGCTCGGGAAAGGTCCTTGCAAACAAGATGAAATACAAATTAAGGGAGCCGCTATCACAATTCATAAACAGCGGGAAACTTGTGATTGGGATTTGCAACGGATTCCAGGTGCTTGTGAAGATGGGTTTGCTGCCAGTGCCGGATTTCGAGCAACGGATAACGCTTACAGTAAATGATTCCGGAAAATATGAGGACCGTTGGGTGCGGCTCAAAATAAACAAGCAGTCTCCGTGCGTATTCACGCGGGGAATGGAATTTCTTGATGTTCCGGTAAGGCATGGGGAAGGAAAGCTTATTCCAAAGGATGACGGCGAACTGAGATTCATTACAGATAACAACTTGCATGCCGTTCAATATGTTAATATGAAAGGCGAGCTTGCAGGATATCCGTATAATCCAAATGGTTCGGCATTGAATATTGCTGGCATTTGCGATAAGACCGGAAGGGTTTTTGGAATGATGCCGCATCCAGAAGCGTTCAACAGTATTACAAATCACCCGGCATGGCCTTTTGGAATAATAAAGGAAGCGCAGGGATTAAGGATTTTCAGGAATGCAGTGGAATATTTGCAAACGCAGTGAATGGCGAGGAAATGATGAAATGTCAACCTCTTTGTTCAAACCAAGACCCGTAAGCACCCTATACCGCAGAGAGCACGATGTTTTTACTTCAAGATTTTACCAGGAACATAATTCAGAGGTAGGTTATCAGCGGGTTTGTTTTGAGTTTGAAGAACCACGAACAAAACCAAAGTCTCCTCCAGAAAAGCCTGACGAGTCCTGATTAACTAAACAGCAAATCCTTCAACACAAACCCGACAAAAATAACCAGTGAAAGTATAATAACTACGGATACCCCAAAGGGAATATCAAAAGTCCACAAACCAAGATTCTTTCCAAACCAGTATGCACTTAGAAGAAACAGTATAAGGCCTACTAGAATGCGACCCCAGTCTATACCTGGCGTGTTGTATTTCAATCTACGTTCTTTTTCACGTAATTTTCGTTCTCTTTCCCAGAAGTTAAGGAGCTCATCTAGTTGTTTTACCATAATAATATCCCCTATCCTTTTTCAGACAATTTCTTCATCGTTCCTTCTACATACGCATCGGCTTCTTTATCCCCGGCATCAACTTGAGTCGTGTGAAGAATTCCGATAATTTTTGCGTAATCTATTCCGTACATCTCAGAGATTTTTCTTATGCTATAACCTAATCTTCTCGCATTAATGACTTTTAGCTCATCAATATGTTGAAGTAACAACTGCTTGGCTACTGTCGCTCTGCTAAGGTAGGTTTTTTTTGCTTCGTTATCCAAATAGGTTACTGCTTCCTTTGACAAGGTTATATTGACTACGATGCTTTCGCTCATTCTTTCACCTCCAATTAGTAATATCCTTGATTACTTTGTCTATGATATATCCGCGATTATATAGCGAACGAAGTTTGTTAAGAGCATTAAACGCCCTTTCTTCAGCCCACTTGTTTTCCACCAACAGACGATGTATGAAATGCGGCGTGTCTAGGGCATGAACGCCATTTCTATTGGCTTCGATGATAATTTTTTGATCGTCAGTAACCAAAATAAAATCCATGGCCTTTGCAGTTTGCAAAAGTAGAATGTCCGTGTTTGAAAGGAGATGGCTCTTTATCTGCAAACTAGTCTTTTTCGTTTGCGTCAATGGAACGGTAAGTTCTATCCCACGCTCATGCCCGATTTCCTCCGCAACTTCCTTTATTGTGAATATTGCTTCGTTGGAGTAAAACTCGCCGATATCTAGAAGATAAATGCAATAGGTTGAGTTTACAAGATACTTTCGCATGTATTTATGATAATTAGAAGGTTTTATAATGTTTTGTAATTTTTATTTGATTTGATAGGATTGCGGACAATACCCACCTCAAAAGGGCCAGATAAATCCTGATTCAGATACCAATCTTGCAATGAGAATAGATATTTAAACATAACTGATTGTACTAATTTCTATAACTGATTTTGAGGTGGGAATATGAGTATGACATATGAAAAATTTCAGACATTGCTCGAAGGACCAGTACACTATGTAAAAACAGGACCACAGAGTGGAAAAACCGTGGACACTTCCGAACCAGAAAAAATACGTGCCTTGGGTGCAAATGTCGCAGTTCCGTTTTTAATGAAATATGTCAGCACTATCAAACAATTTAGTAGTACTTACCCAAATCAGAATGCTCACAATTTGCTCGTATTTTTTGCAGAAGAGGCCGCAACTCCACTGGTGAAACTTTTAAAAGAAGTTAGAGGCGAGGAACGATCTCATACCTGCCGAAGGGATCGCGACAATAGCGGAATTTTAACGATGGTAATAGACATTCTCGGCGAAATCGGAGCAAAAGTTCCAATTCCTGATGCCGTAGAACCACTATTGGAAATCGAAGGCCATTGTTATAACCGCTCTCACGACCGTGGAGCCAGGGATGCACTTGAGGAGATGTTTGATAGGATGGTCAGTAATACAAGGGACGTACTTTTCAGAAGCAACACACAGAAACCCAATTCATCCAAAGCAGTGATGGATGCGATTCGGATGGCGGAGGCATTAGCTGGTAAAGAACTTGACAAAAAATCTTCTTTGCGCAAAGAATATACGTGCGCAAAGGAAGCGGAAGACCTAAGGACCAAAGAAAGGAACGCAGAAAGAAAACTTGGATTAACTGCATTGAGAAAAGGCACTCCCGACCCAGAACGTCAGGGAATTATGCGACTCGAAAGACCGCTTAGACGACGCGATATCGGAACAACTGCAGTTCCAACACGTGGTAAGGCATTTGCAAGAGGATAAATTTGAGGTGGAAACATGGTAGGGGAAGTATGCTTAGAAGATGGCCATATAAGAGAAGAAAATACACGAGAACGAAGAAGACCTTCTGAATTTCGAACTCTCAATGTAGCGGACAGAGTTGAAAACGAACTTCATGGAACCGGATTCAATACGCACAAGGTCGTTGCACTTGGAGAACATGCAATAAATCCGTTGATAGAGGTTATTACAGAATATGGAGAACTTCCTGTGATTCGAGCGGCTATTGCATGCCTTGAAGAATTTGGAAAAATCGCTGTTCCAAAACTCATAAAGGCATTGGAATTATCAGCAAAGAGAGAAAATGGGCATGAATGTTTCCAAATTTCAATGGTGCTTGGGCAGATTCTGCACAAAGTAGATGCTCCAGAAGCCATGCAGGTAATGATCCAGGTTTCTGCTCATCCGAATAGGATTATCTCAGAATCCGTATACAAAAATATCGGGGATGTATCGCGCGTTAGAGCACTTCATTTTAGAAAAATCATCCTTGACAGAGATATTACTTACGCTGTTAAAGCAGGCCTTGGCGCAGTTGACATGGCAATCAGCGACCTTACGCACCTGTGTGGGGGAAAACTTGATCATAACGTGAAAAAAGGACTGGATACATTCCGTGCAATGGTTGCTGCAACGAGTGAAAAACAAAATCCGCGCATGAAACTATGCGGTGCTGCTGATGGCGAAACAGTCCGTTTGAAAAGGCGTCCCAGACCACGCGCAGAAATGGCGAGGGCCATGAATCTTGGTAGGGCGATTTCTGCAGGACGATAGCACCTTGCCAGCTTTTTTATTCTTTTTCCGCAAAAAGTAGAATTTCGTTGTAAATTTTCATTTGTTCAGCTCGCCAGCAAGATGTTCTTCATCAGCTCTGAAACCAATATTACGCATCCTGAGAATGTCAAGAAACTCCCATAGATTAATGCCTGCAAGCTCTGAAGCCTTACCAACGCTTACGTTTCCGTTCTGATACAAAGTAAGGGCATAACGTATTTTTATTTCCCGCATTCCTGCAATTGAGGGATTTTCCATTTAATCACCAGAAGAGATTATTCGATCGTATTTTGTTATATTTTTAAAGTTATTTATCTGTTTAGGACCTGACGTAACCTATTTAAACAATTGTCTAATTATATTACACAACAATAACACGTAGTGGCAGGACTAAACCATGGATGAGATTAAATTAGACATCCGCTTGAACGACGATTCGTTCAAGTCTC
>DUGF01000066.1 GCA_013331535.1 Microcaldota archaeon
TGGTCATTGCGCGAGCGCGCGGTATGCATTTTTTTTCCATGTGGAGTTTTCTTGCTCACTGCAATCTCAACATTCATGTGCACATCCTCAAGGGCAGGGTCAAGTTTGAATTTTCCGTTTTTCCATTCCACGAGTACTTCCTCAAGTGCTTTTACAATCTCATCCGCTTCATCTGCATTGATTATTTTCTGCGCTTTCAGCATCTTCACATGCGCAATGCTTCCTTGGATATCATAGGGCACAAGTTTTTCATCCACCGAAATATTCTCTCCGCTATTGAATTCAAGCACATTCTTCTTCAGGTCTTTTGAGAATCTTCCGCCCCACAGCATTTTTCGTCCCTCGTATCCTCACTTTGTCTTGCTCATCCTCTCAACTATCTGCATGAACGACGATTCGTTCATTTCTCACTATGCGTTTTATTACGCATGATGATCGCATGATGCGCCATTAAGCGCACTGCATTTATTTTTATAAAGCCCTCAGAATCCTTTTGATTGAAGCCTCCTGCGATATCCATACTGGATAATTCCTGATCATACAGCGAGCTTGGGGATTCTCTCCCTTTTGCAAGGACATTTCCCTTATAGAGCGATAGCCATACTGTTCCGTCTATCAGTTCCTGGCTTTTGTTTATTGCAGCCATTAGNNTCCATCTCCGGGCTGAACCAGAATCCGTAATAAACCAATTCAGAGAATTTTGGTGCAAGCATATCTCTCAAACGCATTACTTCCCTGTCCATTGCCACGGATTCTATATCCATGTGCGCCGCACGCAATATCGTCGCTCCCGGAGTTTCGTAAATTCCACGTGATTTTATCCCAACATATCTGTTTTCAACCATGTCCATTCTGCCGATTCCGTTCTTCCCACCAATTTCGTTGAGATACATAAAGAGTTCCAGCGGTTCAGTTTTCACGGTTCCGTCATTTTTGTTAACAACCTTTACCGGAATTCCGTCTTTGAAATGAATCTCCAATGTGGTCTCCTGGTCTGGAGCCTCCTTTGGCGAGGTCGTTTTACTATACACGCTTTCATCTGGTTGTTTTGCCGGGTCTTCGAGTATCCCTGCTTCGTGGCTTATATGCATGAGGTTATCATCTTCGCTATATGGCTTACTTACGGTTGCCTTTACCGGGATTCCTTTTTCATTTGCATAAGCTATCAGGTCTGGTCGTCCTTTGAATTTTTCATGGAATTCAGGTATTTTCCAAGGTGCAAGCACCTTTATTTTCGGGTTAAGTGAGTAATATGTTAATTCAAATCTTACCTGGTCGTTTCCCTTTCCTGTTGCACCATGGGCTACGTACTGCGCACCCTCTCTTTCAGCTACTTCGATCTGTTTTTTTGCAATTAACGGTCTTGCAAGTGCAGTTCCCAGAAGGTATCTCCCTTCATAAATCGCATTTGCCTTAATTGCCGGGAATATGTAATCCGTAACAAATTCCTTTTTTACATCCTCTATGAATACTTTTGACGCTCCGACTTTCAATGCCTTTTCCTTTGCCGCTTCAAAATCCTCATCCTGACCTATGTTTGCAATGAATGCAATCACGTCGTAGTCCTTTTCAACAAGCCACTTAAGGATACAGGATGTATCAAGACCGCCAGAATAGGCTAACACTACTTTTTCTTTTGTCATATTCAATCACCTTTTCTTAGTTTTAATGAATTTTTAGTATGCTCCAATCTTTGCATTATACTTATCTACCCAGTGGGGATCAGTTCTTTCAAGTGCCTTCAATGCAATGGCGACCGCTTTTTCAGTGCCTGGAACCAACTCAATCGGAACCTGCGCATCATAATAACGAGGATCCTTGTAAAGCCATGCGTTTAGAATGTCTTTTAAGTCCATGTAGTTCTTTAGAGCTACCAGTATTCTTACAGCTTTAACTGCATCATGGGGGTTATNNTTTCCAATGCACCCGGTTTACTTCGCGGAATCGTTTTAGTTTCCATACACATTCCCATTTTATTTCACCAAAACAAGTATGCGGTTTTTAACCTATTTTAATATTGTGTTTTAAATGTTACGTAAATAACATATATGTTACAAATGGAACAATAGTGTTATATGATGTTTTTGTGGTGTGTATATGGCCGTGGAAAAAATAAGCGAACTGGTTTGGCTATACGTAAAGAAGCGCCCGTTTTTGCAGGAGGTTTTACGCCAAAAGGTTGTGAATTACAGTTCTCTTGCCCGCAGGATTGCCCTTGAGGCGTTCGGCTCAAAAAAACAAATCATTGCTGTCAAGGCTGCGTTGATACGGCTTTCCGACCGTCTTGCTGCAAAAAGTTATGATATGGAAGAAAAAGTTCTTTCAACGCTTAAAGGCAGTTCTGTGAATATGCAATCAAAGGTTTCTGTTGTTATTTCTTCCTCGGAATTGCCGGTTCGCCCGATCTCATTCGTTAAAAGCCGCGATTTCATAACATATATACTTCGCGGGGAAGATGTAGGGAAGCTCATGAAAATGAAGCAGGTTCAGAGAATCAAAGAGAATGCAAGCCTTATCGTAATCTCAAGCAGCGAGGATATAGAAGAAACCCCCGGGGTTATTTCAATGATGCTAAACTCTCTTGCAGCAGAAGGCATAAATGTGATTGAGTTCATTTCCTGCTATACGGATACATTTCTCGTAGTCGCCCAGGCAAACGCTACTCGTGCGTATGAGGTGCTTGCTTCACTTACCGATTAGTTTTTATGTTTTGATTTCGATTTAATCTCATGGGAGTTGAGTTAGGTCGTCTTGCAGCACGGACGATGAGTATGGAGGAAGCCCGTGCGGTTTCGCAACAGTTTGAATCTCAGGGTTACTCAGTCAATATAAAGGAAGTCAAGCAAGGTCATCTATCCGTGTTTGAAGTCTGGGTTTCAAAGGAAAAGGAAGGATTTTTTGGAAGTGGAAGAAACGTTAAAACAGATTAATTCTCGTTTTGTTGAGTGTTTTTTTATGTGCTATTCGATTCCGGGAAAAGTCGTATCCAAGAGCGGAACGATTGCGACGATTGATTACTTCGGAGAAAGGAAAACTGCCGCAGACATTTCCGGAATGTGCAATATCGGAAATTACGCCTATGCACAGGGTGGAGTAGTCGTTGATGTGATTCCTGAGGAAGAGGCCAAACGGGTTCTTGTTGGATGGAAGGACAAGTTTATCCGGTTATACCATTCCGATGAAGTTCA
>DUGF01000070.1 GCA_013331535.1 Microcaldota archaeon
CGGGAGAAAAATCATTCTTGCTTTTCAGGGTATCGGGCCTTTTACGACTAAGATGGGGGAGTGGTGCGCCAGGTATGCCGTGAGGCGAGCCGCGTTTATTTCCGTTAGGGATGCCCTTTCTTTTGAGAGGATTAAAGGGTGGCAAAAGAACACAGAAGTTGTACAAACATGCGATCCCGTTATATCGCTGATAAAAGCCAAAATTCAGAGTACCGATACAAAAAATGTGCTCGCGATTATTCCGCGCGGAAATTCCACGGGTACTTTTACCGCGAAGGCTTTAGAAGAGGTTCACAGCAAAAATTGGAATCGGATAATTATAATCTCCATGCAGGGTTCTGATAGAAGCGAGAATAAATATTGTCTGTCGCTGGCTAAGCTTTCGGAAGGCAGGATTATGAAAGTCAAAACAATGGATGAACTTGTATCTGCGGTTGGATGCGCCTCAAAAGTTATTTCTCAAAGGTATCATGGAGCTTTGGCGGCGAAGATCATGGGGAAAGAAATCGATGTAATTAAGCAGAGCGAGAATGACAAGCTTGAGTCGGTTGAAACTTTTGATTCTGCGGGGGCTTTTACACTGCTTTCTGCTGGAGAGGAGAGTCTCGCAAAAGCACTATCGGCAAAACTGAATGTTTGATATAATAGTTGTAAATGATGACGACTTTGTATCTTACGGCACAGGAAAAAAGCCTTTTTAACGGTTTGCCGGACGCCATCAAGCAGGGGTGGGCTGTCGAGGCCGAAAAATCGGACGCTTATGAGACTCCGGAAGTCCTCAGA
Organism: Microcaldota archaeon; assembly: GCA_013331535.1. Lineage (GTDB taxonomy): Archaea > Micrarchaeota > Micrarchaeia > Anstonellales > Bilamarchaeaceae > UBA10214 > UBA10214 sp10214u. The sequence continues at coordinate 784 of DUGF01000070.1, forward strand.
ATGAGGATGCAGATGGTTGACCTAAGCAAATACCCGTCTGCTTTGGGAATTCTTGAAAGACTCAAAAGCGGGGAGGATTTGAGGAACATAAATCTGGATGGCTTGAGTCCGGATGTGTTAAGAGAGCTCGCTTTTACGATAGGCGCCAAAGGAATGACAGTTCTTATTTCGCGCCTTCTCAAATCGGCGCGGACGGACAAGGATATAGAAGGGCTCGCAGGAATGTCCCTTATAAGGCATGAGATTCTTGAAGTAAATTCTTCCATTTCGTACTCCAATAAGAAATGATGACCGACGCGTCTCCCGAAGTGCCGAAGGCGGAACGAAAAGAACGGTTTGAGTTCCCTGTTTTTAAAACGCGCGAGGAACTCGGCGAATACCTTGATGAAGTTGGTTATGACATCGACCGCCTTGGCGCGCTTGGCGATTCGGTTTCCGACCGTGAAAAGCTTTTAATGGCACTGCAGGAAAAACATCCCGCTCTAAACGGCCAGGCAAGCGCGCTTATAGAACACCTGCGGCTTAATCATCAGGAGCTTGAGCGAAAAGAAGGCTGGTTTAAGAGTTTTATAAAGCTTCCGGGAAGAGCAATGAAAGCCGCTTGGGAGACTATAAAAGCCCACCCGTACATAACGACGGCGGTCGTTATCGCCTTAACCGCGGCCGCGCTTTATTACACTGGAGCGGGCGCAAGCGCAGTGGGCTGGATAAAATCCAAGTTGCTCGGTTCTATGATCGGCGAGGGGGCGGCGCAGGCGCAGCAGGCCGCTCAAGGAGCCGCGGAAGCTGTCGGGGAAGCCGCTGGGGAGGCGGGAGAAGCAGCTGTCGAAGCCGCCAGACAAGCCACAGAAACTGTTGGTGATATTATTCCGGATATTTTGGAGGGCGCTCAAGATATAGGGAACATACCTGGTTCATCTGCAGGGGCAGGCGGTACATTGCCAAATATACCAGGAATATAACTTTGTTTTTATGACACAAATATCAAAAGAAACATTTCAAAACTCTCCTGATCCTATACAGGCAAATGAAAATGAACCCCAAAAGATACTTAAACTGTTGGATGTCGATGTGTTGCACAGAGGGTCGATTTCTAAAATAATAGATCTGTTGCGTAAGGAGCCCGTTTTATTGGAATCTATTAAACCGGACCAAAAGAAAAACCTTGATATTGATAATGCTCTTCTGTCAAAAATTCATTTACAGGTACAAGGACAAATTGAAAGCTTGTCGGGTGTTGATAAATTTACAGGCCAACAGCGGCAAGAAGTATTATTAGCACTTGGTCGATATGCATATGCGTACAACAAGTATCATATCAAGTGGGCAAGGCCGGATAGGACCATAGATATTCCGTCTCCTATTCTTTCTCTTGTTACAAAAGATCACTTACAATCTGAATTCAATAAAGATCAATACATAAAATATCACGGCTTGCATGGGGCAATGTCAATAAATGAAGATATGATTCCGGACTGGGAAAATGCATTATCTCACTTATTGCTTGGTCCTGAATTAGTGGTGAGTACAAAGGATAAACAAGCGACTGAATGGAGGAATGAATTCGATGTTCTCATTGCTAAAAGAGGCCGAGCCGCAAAGATTTTGCAGGAGGTCATTGAGAAATCCAAAAGCGGCGAACAAGTAAATCAGAAAATTCAGGATGAAATATTCAGAGAGCTTGCTGAGTATTTGAATTTATTAAACCAATATCATGTGAAGTGGAAAGCAAATTATAGATATGTCGAGCTGCCGGAGTTTTTAGCTGAAAAAGTTGAATTGAATGCTCGACAAAATACTGCAGTTGCCACTTCGGCACGCATTATGGATTACCAGCATCATCTTACAGAAAATGATGATCGGGCAGACAGGCTTTCAGATACTGCAAAAAATTTGCTCATTAGAATGGTTGGGAAAAATCTGCGGCTCAAATATTGCATAATCCCGTGTTTGGATAATGGAAAGCCGAAGAAAGAAGATCAGGCGTATATATCTGTTATAGAAGGAATCGGATATGAGCCAACTCAAGAAAATATAAAAGCTTTAAAGCTGATAGTCGCGTACATTTCTGAGCACCTAAAATCCATAGACGATTGTGTTAAGAATCAGGGCTTGGCAGACAGAGGAGAAGTGCGTTTATATCAGGCTTTGGAACAATCAAGTTTTTTGCCCGGAGTTCAGGATATTACAGACGGCCTCTCAAAGGTCATTGCTGACAAATCAACTGAATTTATAAAAGAAGGGAAAATAATTAAGTTAACCCCGGGCCAGGTGCCTGATTTGTCTCAGATCAAGACCGGTTTCAGTGTAGATAGCATTCCGCCTGCGCTTCGTGAGCAGATAGAAAGTGAAATACTTAGAGAAGTCGCTCAAAAAGAGGAATTTAAAGATTTGTCAGAATCAGAATTGCGCAATCATTTAAGTAAAGCATTGGAATATTTGTACGGTAAAGAGCGGGATATACCCCTCAAAAACAGAAAAGTAAATTATGGCGAATTGGAAAAAGTTGAACAGGAAATCGTAGAAATAATGGTGAGAAAAGTTGCAAATGATACTACAGTTTCTGCGTTGAGAGCCTCTCTGTTTATTGATGCAGATACGGATGATCAATGGCAGTTACAGGCCATTAAGGCATTCGAAGAGATGTTAGATCCTAATGAAGGATCGTTAAAGAATATGGATATTGCAAATCTATATTATCTGCTAAGGCTTTCTCAAGAATCTTCAAGCAAGCCGGGGCCGAATCTGATGCTTGCAATGGAATCATTAAGTTTGCTTAGGCAAGATCATAGAAATAAAAAGACTGTTATCAATCTTGAATCGCAGCTGTTCAATAGAGTTGTATCTATATTTATAGATGTTGCAAAAGATAAAGGTGCAGAAAGTTTTACAGAGGCCATGAAAAAAATAAATATTCCGCCAGAGCATCAAACTACGGTTAGAAATGTGGGTGAAACAATCAGGTTAAAAACAGCAGATGCAATACAGGAAGCGATAGACAGGTCTTTGGCAGAAGCAAGAAACTTTCCAATTTTTTGGATCGCAGGAATCATTACCGGAACTGCAGCTGTGGGTATTCCTGTCGGTATAAAGGTTCGTAGAGTCACCTATCAATTAAATGCCGGCAGATTGCATAAATTTTATACGGATTCAATTGAGAGTACTGATGATCTAATAAAATTCAGGAGAGCTTTTAAACTTAGTGAATCAATAACTATTGAACAGATTAGGAGTGCAAGAATCGAGGCGAAGAATATCTATGGCGAAATAACAGATTTGCAAAGCAGATTCTATATTTTTGAAAGAAGCAGATTAAACAAAAGTGGGAATGCGCTTATTTCTTCCATGGAGACATCTGAATTTGAGAGGTATGGAAAACAAATAAGAAAACAATTTTCAAAATCACCGGAAAATGCCGCCAGGATTCTAAGCAGTTTTGAGTCTGATCCAGCAAAGCTCCAAGAAATTCTTGTTAAATCAGGATATACTGCCGAGCAGGCGAAAGAAGGCGTTAGGTTTCTGCAATCGGAGGCTTTGAAGATTGAGAGCGCAGAAGACTTAATGCGGAAGTTTGACGATTTGTATCAACAACTGGATGACATTGAAAATATGCCTGATCCTGCCGCAAGAAAAACCGCTCGCGATGCTTTTCGGAAGAAAGTTGAAACATATATGGCGGAACTGGGAACATTTGAAAAAGCCGAAGGTTCAGCCGGATTGCGCCGCGATTTAAGCCAGCGTCTTCTGGCGAAAGTTGCCGGGGATAATATTGAAATGACTGATGAATTGTGGGAAGCGATATTGAAAGCGCATGCTTCGGATTCTTTGATAGAGAAAACTGCAGTTTTAAAGAACGCATGCGATAAAATCGGAGGTTTGTCTGATGTTCAAAAAACTGCTGTGGTTCGCAGATTCATCAGGCTGGGCATCACCGGAGAAATACCCTCCGCGCTAAGGTCTTCTGTCAACAGCATTGAACAGGCGCGTTTATTGCTTGAATACATCGAGCCGGATCAAGTGGTCCAATTTTTAAGGGAGTTGCCGAAAAAATTGCCGAGCCTGCATCCATCTGAATTTACTGACCTTATTCAAAAAGCTAAGCAATGTTTTGCGGGTACTGCAGATGTCATCTCGGACATAAACAGGGTAGAACGCGCATGCAAATTAGCACTTGACTCTCTTGAAATTGGAAATATTTCCAGGGCTGGAGCAAGGATAGCAGGTAAGGCGCTATTGGTATTTGGTGTTCTTTTGGATGGGTATTTCCTGAATGTAACTTATCAAGAATTGGAAGATGCCAAGAAAAATGGACGCAAGAACCAGGAGGAAATTCTAAGGGATAAGCTATTTTCACAAATATCCGAGGTTGGCGCCGCGACATTTGGAGTTCCGGCAGCTTTTGCCGCTGGCGGCCCTATTGGATGGGCGCTTCTTGGAGGATTGTTTGTAAAAGGAGCTGCATCAAATTATTTGTATGACTATGCATTGGCAAACGATACAGATAATTATCAGGTTTTCAGATCCATGAAGGCCCAGGATCTAATGGCAGTAATGAAAGGTAAGATGGATTGGAAAGTTGAAAATATGCCTGATTGGTTCGTAAAAAGGCTGCCTGAAATTTTAACGCCTGTCGAAAACGGCAAGGGGTCCATTGAGTATCGCAGGGCCGCGGCATTGTACGCATATTTATATAATAACAAAGCGGTTTCTTTCACGTCGGAAGATGAAGCTTATTTGCGCACTATTTGCAGAGATGAAAAGAAAATTGATGAACAGCGAATGTTGGTGCTTAGAGATAAAATCGGTCAATTCTATACCGATATGCAGTCATTTCTTGAGAGAAATAAAGATATACTTTCTAAGTTTTCAATTTCTGAACGTCTTGAGTATGCGCAAAGTTTTGCCGAGTTGAAACATTTGCAACGCAGAGCTCATGAGTTGGAAAATCTTGAAATATTTGAATCGGAGCTGGAAAAGCTAAAAGCAATCAATCCTCGTCTAAAATCCGATTTAATGTTAGATACCTCAGCGGAAGCTGATGAGAGTATGTTTGCTTATCTGGACGCATTTAACAATGATAAATTGCAATCGCTGTATTATCCGTACCTAATGCAAATGGTATTGGAAAAAAATGGCGAATCGAAAAGAGATCAGTTCATACTGCAGGTAATGGATACAGTTTTTTTGCATGATTATGCTGATTATTTAAGTGATGTTTCAAGCGCAAGTGATAGTTTTGCGGAATACAGAAGGAATAAAACTTTTGGGGAAATATTGTATTTTGAAATTAATAAGCTGTTTGTTTCTCCCAAAACGTTAGAGGAATTTGTGGCGTTTATGCAGGACTTAAGGGCAAAATTGCGTAAATTTATGGATGAAGATAAAACTCTCGATCCTCACAGAGAGCGTCCAGCATTTGGCCGAGCAGATCTTAATTGGGAGCGAGAAGGCAGGAAAAGAGACTAATCACTCGCTTAAGTAAAACGAAAAAGGCATCATAATGATGTTGTGTTTATGGACATACGAAATTTCTGCATCATCGCGCATATAGACCACGGTAAATCGACTCTTGCCGACCGCATGATCGAGCTCACCGGGACGGTTGCGAAGAGGCAGATGAAGGACCAATTGCTGGATACGATGGATTTAGAGAGGGAGCGGGGAATTACGATAAAGCTCCAGCCTGTGAGAATGAACTGGAAAGGAGTGCAGTTGAACCTGATAGATACTCCAGGCCACACGGATTTTCGTTACGAGGTCAGCCGCTCTCTTGCCGCGTGCGAGGGGGCGATACTTCTTGTCGACGCGTCGCAGGGGATTCAGGCGCAGACTCTTGCTGTTCTGTATATGGCGATGGAACATGACCTAAAGATCATTCCGGTTCTCAACAAAATCGACCTCCCCGCGGCCGAGCCGGAAAAAGTGAGCGAGGAGGTTATGAAACTTTTGGGATGCGATAAAGAGGAAATTCTGCGCATTTCCGCGAAAGAGGGGAGTGGAATCAGCGAGGTGTTGGACGCGGTAGTAAAAAGAATTGATTCTCCTGAAAGTCGCAAGTCACAAGTCACAAGTCACA
>DUGF01000057.1 GCA_013331535.1 Microcaldota archaeon
TAGGAACCACGAAAACAGGTTGCGGTCCGGCAGTATCCGGAAGAGCGGCAAGAACTGCGAAAACAATCGCGGATTATGTTGCTGAACCAGGACATGAAGATTTCAAAAAATATGTTACTGATGTTCCGAAGGAAGTGAACTCGGCGAAAAGCGTTCTTGTTGAAGGTTCTCAGGGGTTCATGCTTTCTGTTTATTATGGAACTTATCCGTTTTGCACTTCAAAGGATACTTCTGCTTCATCTATTGCAGCAGATGTTGGATTGGGTCCAACGAAAATTAACGACGTTATTATGGTAATCAAAGCATACACTACCCGTGTTGGAAGCGGTCATCTTCCAGAAGAATTAAGCGTTGATGAAGCAAAGCAGCTTGGTTTCCAGGAATATGGAACCGTAACCGGAAGGCCCAGACGAACTTCAAAGAATCTTCACTGGGACAACCTAAGGCTTGCGGCAATGATTAACGGAGCAACTCAGATTGCACTCACAAAACTTGATGTTAAATTCCCAGCAGTTGCCGGAGTTAAGAAATATTCCGAACTCACCAGCGAGGCAAAATCCTTTATCGAAATAATCGAAAAAGAGGTCGGAATCCCGGTTACTTTGATCGGAACCGGAAAAGATGCAGAGGATATTGTTGATAGACGGAAGTAGTCTCCGTCAAAATAAAAAATAAGCGCCGAAACCTTGAACAGTAGCCAAACGTTCAAGATTCGTCGTTTTAAAAACAAAACGCCGAGAGCCAGAAACTCCGTTTCCAGTTTCGAGTTTAGAGTCTCGTAACGGAACCTTTTGAACTGGCAATCCACGAGGGANNTCCAGGCGTGCGCACTACCAGGTTTTTCGCCACAAAATGGATGCGATCTCGGCATGAAGTAGTTGATATTATCATAATTCTATTTTTAATCTTATTTTTCTTCCGTGCGAATGACTAAAGCGTCATCTGCTGGCTTTCATCCTCTGCGGATTTACTTTCAGTACTCTCTGATTTGCTTTCTTTTGTGTTCTCTTCCGAATTTGCTGCGGTAGCGGTCGGAATCGTTTGTTGAGCCTGCTGCGCAACCACGTTCGCCTTTACATCGCCAAAATACGTCCTGAATTTCTCTGTGAGCGTTATCTTTGCAGTCCTTCCCGCCTTGTGAGTTTTTATAAATCCTTTCTCTACAAGCTCTCGCACATCATCGTAAATCTGCGCTCCAATTTTGCGTGCAAGTTCTGATTTAAGCATTCCATCATGCTTTGAAATATATGCAAGTGTCCTTAACGCTGGCTTGCTTATCTCGGTTTCCTGCGCAAATTGTTTTACGCGGTTCACATAATCATTTTTTATGCGCATGGAGTATTTTCCATCCATATTCACGATTTCAATAGCGCTTCCCTTGTCTTTGTATTCCTGTACAAGTTCTTCCGCCATCTTCTGAATATATCCAAGTGCTCCTATCCCAGTAAGTTGTTTCATTTCCTGAAGTGTAAGCTCTCTGGGGCTGATGAATAATGCAGCTTCAATAACTCTTTTCTCATTAATGTCTGCGGGCATGTTATCACTTTAGCGTTCCGTGTTTCGCGTTCTGAGTTTCGTATACCTCTTCAGTTCTTTTCCGTAATCCACCGTATCTCCGTTTACATTTTTATTCCTATTTTTTACGGTAAGGAGGATTCGCCTGGTGAGTTCACCCGCAGTTTTTCCTGAGGTTTCTATCTCAATAATGCGTGCGGTTCCTTTTTTTCCGTAATTCTGCCAGACTTTTTGCGAACAGTAATCAAGCATTTCGGCAACAAGATTCTCATCAATCTTTTTCTTGTTATACCCTCGTTTTCCCAGCCTTTTCAATAATGTTTTTGGATTTGTTCTAAGCACAAACACATATTCGCACGGAACAAAAAACTCGCATGCAAGGTGGCCTTCTAGTATGAAGTTTTTCTTGTTGCTAATTACTTTTAATATTTTTTTTCGCAATCTAGCGACATCTACTTCGGTTGCCTTTTCAATTTTTTTTATATCTATCAATTCACAATCAGTCTTTTGTACAACTATTTTCGCAACTGAGCTTTTGCCTGTTCCCGGAGTTCCGGTTATCACAATCCGCATATTTTCATCTTCCCGTTGGTATCAGAGTCCTTTGCTTAGAAGTACGAAATACTGTTTTGCGAAATTAAGAGTTTCCTCACCTTTTTTGGTTATATTATAATACTTGCGTCTCTCCTCTCCGACCGTTTCCGCTTTTATCATTCCATCTCCTTCAAGTTTGTAAAGAACCAGATATATCATTACTTTGCTTGGTTTGAAGAAGAATTCCTTTTCAATTTCGTCATCAAGAGTATATGCGTACATTCGTTCATTTCTTTTTATGAGCGAAATAATGTACAACCAAAGATTTCCAACAGTGAGAAGCTGTTTAAGTCTTTTGACTGGTTTGCTTGAGATAACTTCTTTTTCACCCATATACATAACCAACGTTTTCTGTTACTTAAACTTTCCTTCACAGAGTGTTTTCTCCGCGTTGTTCGTTGTCAAATCGCAAATACTGGAATTCTTATTTCCAACAGCGGAATAAGTATAACATTTCTGCTTCCAACCGTCGTGAATGATGTTCTTACAGTTGTCAGGCGGAATTGGCACAGTAGTGTTTACCAGTATCGTTGAAATATAACAGTTTATCCTGCTGCCAGCATCTTCGCTTTCATTTATGTAAGTGCATGCGGATGGATTTCTGTTCTGAATCGCAGTATCAACAAAGCACCCTATCTTCGTGAATTTTGCGTACTTATGTATCTGCGTGCATCCAAGCGGATCTCCAGTTCCCACAGAATAATTTTTATAACAGCTCCATGAATTGTCCAAGTCTATATTCTTGCAATAAGTGTAATTTTTATTAAGTTTTGCGAAATATGCGTAGCAATCTATGGCATAAGTTGAATCTTTTTGTATCTTGTCGCATGAATTCATGTCTCCATTCCATTTTGCGTATAAATCATGGCAATAATTTATAACTGAGGGAAATGCCAGTTCACCACAGGTATCCTTGTTTTTTATCAATGCGGCACACGCTCCCTGCGCGCCTTCTGTTTCAAGTTGTGAGCATATTTTTGTATCCTGAGTTTTGTTTGCGTATTCAATTACGCACCATGTTTCCTTCTTACATCCAGTGTATTCTAATTTGTTTTCTACAAGGCATGCTCCGAGTCCGCTACCCGTTTTTCCAGTGCACGGGTTTGCCGCTGCCGAACATTTGTTTCGTTCGTTATCCTCGAGAATGTTCGTGCAAAACTCAACTGATTTTTTTGCTACTGCGTAGTTTGTCACGCATTCTGTCTTTTTGGTGGAATTTGTAATCTTCAAACATGTTTCAAATGAAATACTCGCGAGCTGTTCATAGCAATTTTGAGCAGTCGCGATATTTACAATGTTTTCGCACATTGTTGCATCCTTTGTTGATACCGCTTCATTTAGCCAGCATTCATCATTTTGGCACGTTATATTATCTGTGGATTTATTTTCTGGTGGTGGTCCAGTGAAAGATGTTTGTTGGTACGGTTCCTGTCGTCCCCCGCTTAAAAATACAAAACTAAGTATAACCAGTATAACTACTGCTCCAAATATTATGTAGGCATTTTTTAGTTTTTCCTTTTCGATCGGGTTTTCATATTTAAAATCTTTTTTCATGAGGATCTCCTTCTTTGTCTTATGTATGGTAAGCTATACTAAAAACTAAAAACATTTAAATGAAAGCCCCAAGGGGGCTCCGCCCCCTTAGTGCTCTTCACGCCTCTCAAACCCCCGCGTAGCTAAATTTCACCTTTTTCATGTTTCTCCCCCCTGTCAAATCTCTGGTGACATGTTACTTGGTTGGACGAGTAGGTGGTTTAATCTGTTTTTGATTTTCCGAATGAAAGATTATGGGTATTTAAATTTGCTGATTCATAGAACATCCTCTCGCGCGTTTAATACGCGGGAGATCGACGAAACAATCGTTTCGTCAACTTTTTGAGAAAGAGTGGGGGGTGAGATGGAGCTTCGGCTTACCATCTCGCCTCAAGGGAGTCCGGGGTGTGGCATCAGTTTGCGCTTCACTTCGTTAGTGTGGATCAACTGCACTGCGCTCACTTCGTTCGCGCGGATCAAACGCCCCAAACGTTTATAAATCCCAGAACTGTTGTCTTTTGTATGTCATCCCATATTCGTTTGTTTCTGGTAGGGGTTTTGCTGCTGTTTCTAATTAGTTCTTCATTTGCTCCCCTGTTTCTAAAGGCCGGAGAGGAATTCACAAAGTATGGTTACAGATTAAAGCTCGATGGTGTTTTTACCGGGGATCCAAAACCTCTTGCCCGCTTTGAATTATATGATGCTACTGGGGCATATCTTGGTACGTTTCAGTCTCAGGCCGGACTATTTTATTATCCAATCTCAGATTCCAAATATTTGTCAGTTAGTTTAGAAAGCGTCCAGTCTTTTGGAGAAAATATCCTGGTAGATCTTAATGTAATTCTGTTGAATCAAAATTCCTTTTCAAAAGTAATGTACGAAAATGATATTATAAATCTCGGTCTCTACGAGGTTCGTTTAAACGAGTTCCACAAGTTTGATGACACGGATGGTTCCAAGGTCGATTACGTTGTTCTTCGCGTCAGGCGTGTCAGCGGTTCAGAATCATTTGTTAAATTGTTGAAAGGAAGCTCTGCGCTTTATTATGATGAAGCAACCGGAGACTCAATTACATTTTTACTCAGTGCAATAACAAAACAACAGGCAACAATTTCGTATTCTATGACATCCGCAAAATTAACCTCGGGAGAACGTTTCTATTCCGGTCAGCTTCGCAGTTATGGTTCACTAAAGATAGCTCTTCAGGATGTTAACTCATCAAATAGAGATGCAGTACTTTTTGCTTATAGAAAAGACAGTAAAAACACATTGAAGAAAGCAACTGTCTTCTACGGAACAAAAAACGCGATAGAATTACCAAATAAGGATATCGTCCAGGTTGATTTCGTGCGATTCGGTTCTTTTCCAAGACCCGATTCGAGCGATTCAATAATGTCATTTGCCGATACAACCATAAAAATCGTTCCCTACGAAAAGAAGGCGAATGCAGTGCGCTTGAAAGAAGGGGAAAGTGCAACTATTTTCGGAATTCCAATAACCTTGTCCAGTATCTCTCTTTTATCAGATCCGTTAAAGGCATATGTTGTCTTGAAATTGGATTCTGGCGATGTCCTGTTGGATATCTCAGTTGGAAAGAATGTCACTTATTCGGATGCTGCGAGCGAAAGAAAAATTTCACTATACCTGGATCGGGTTGATAGCGTTTCAGACAAGATGAGCATGGATATTGTCGTTGATGTGGTCAAACCCGCTTCCTCTACGCTCCCACTTGGCATATATAGCGGGTGGAATCTTCTTTTTGTTCCATATTCTAATCCACAGATAACCGGATGCTCTTTTGAAGCCTCCAAATCATTTGCGTATGCGAATAATGCTTATGCTAAGCTTGCCACTTTACAGCCCTTCACTGGTTTTTGGTACAAGGCGCCATATAACTGTGCTGCGGTTATCAGCGGAGATCTTAAGAAGGGTCATAAAATAACGCTGTCAAAAGGATGGAATATCTTCGGTACGTTCTCTCAGAAGTCTGCATCTTCTCTATCTGAGAGTTGTATTGTAGAAAAAGGGCCATATCTATTCGATGGTTCTGCGAAACAGTATGCACTCTCATCATCCTTTAGTCCAGGTCGTGGGTATGTTGCAAAGGTGGCGTCGGATTGCACGTTTGCGATAGATTGATTAATGTGCTGGTCGTACCCCTGTTGTACTTTCTTTCTCTTTTATTCTTTTTATATTTTGACTCATCATTGTTTCTTTAGCTAAATCCGGGTCGGTGAAGCACGCCTGCCAGCCCAATATTATCTCTACCGCCTGTCCTAATTCTAATCTAATGCGCATTTCGAGTGCGGCTTTTGGATCTTTTAGACGTCCGTCTCTTAAGTCTCGTATCCAACTATCTCTTTCCTGCCTTTCTCTTAGATGAAGCGTATCAATCTCTAAACCTATTACCTCCTCTGCTTTGAAAGCTGCTTTTACCTCTAATATTGTCGTTATCGTTTCAATCAACATATCAGTGACTTTGTAACGAAGCTGTGGATCTGGAGGTTGCAGCAAAAATGCATACATATCATGTCTTCCATCAATGTCTGTATTTCTTTCTATATGTGGCGTTCTGGTTCTGTTCAACATGTAACGAAAATCATAATGTGATTGTGGCGTCATCAAGGAATCAAAAAATAAATCTATCACTCCCCTTTCTCCACTGAACCTCGCGGGAAACTCATCAATCCACAACACTTTCCCAACACCGGGTTTTAATGCCTTTTCCGCAATGTGTCCTTCAAAAAGACTTTTTACCCCTATTAGATGCCATGTTTGTGAAATTAGTACTACGTCATATTCCTGCCGTGGCCATACGGCTGAGGGTACAGATTCTTCTATATCTAGGTTACTGAACGTCACTCTCTTTCCCAGCAGCGGCTTGAGTCTTGTGCGTGCCATCTCTAGCATTTTGCTATTCATATCATTTGCATGTACGAACTCAACGCCAGGGCAGTGCTCCAGTAACATTTCCAACACTGCGCCAGTGCCACAACTCAAGTCCAAAACCCTGCCTTTCACATGCCTTCGTATAACTTCGTCGGATAGGAGCGTTCTTATTGCAGGATAGTGTTGAGTACGCTCCATAAACCTATCATATGGTTCTATAATTATGCTGCCGTGTTTATATCCACTGGCCCATAAATGAAAAAGAATCTGCATCCTTCTCTGTCGCGGTATGTCAGTCACCATCTGCCGTATCCGTCTGTCTTCTTTTGAATGTCGTTCTGCACGTTCAATTATCTTCTTTTCCGCATCGGACAGGTGAAATGTTTTAATTCTCATTAGTTATGATTCTACGACAAAACTAGTTTAAACCCTTAACCTGGAAGGGAGACTATCTAGCAAGGTAGGTCGAGAGAGGGCGTTGCGAAAAATTTAAAAACAAAACCCTTCACCATTATCTATACATTTCTGAGTCTAATCAGTCAATTTGAGCGATTAGGTCGGCATTTGAAATATAAATTTGTATTTGAGGTGTATATATGGCAAAGAAAGACCACATGAATATAGTGTTTATTGGGCACGTTGACTCTGGTAAGTCAACTACTGTAGGTCGCATTCTGTATGAGACCGGTGCAATTTCCGAACAGACTCTTAACAAGCTTAAGGATGAAGCGGCCAAGGTAGGTAAAGCTACATTTGAGTTCGCATTCGTTATGGATGAGCTTAAAGAAGAGCGTGAAAGAGGAGTTACGATTGACATTTCCCACAGGGAGTTCGAAACCGCGAAGTACTACTTTACGATTATCGATGCACCTGGTCACAGGGACTTTGTAAAGAACATGATTCGAGGTACAAGTCAGGCAGATGCTGCAGCCCTCATGGTCTCTGCAAAAGATGGTATTGAGCCGCAGACAAAGGAGCACGCGTTCCTTGCAAAGGTTCTTGGTATTAATCAGATTATAATCAACATCAACAAAATGGATGCGGTAAACTATGATAAGAACCGCTTTGATCAGTTGAAGGACGAAGTATCGAAGCTCCTTACAAGCGTTGGTTATAAGGCAGACACTGTGAAATTCGTTCCGTGTTCAAGTTACAACGGAGACAACGTCACAAAGAAATCCGATAAAATGCCTTGGTATACCGGTCCGACACTCGTTGAATTGCTTGATGGTTTCACTATTCCGGCAAAACCGTTAGATAAGCCACTGAGAATCCCGATTCAGGATGCATTCTCTGTTACAGGACACGGTACTGTTGCTGTTGGTGTAGTTGTTTCTGGTATTCTTAAGCCTGGAGACAGCGTTGTCTTTATGCCATCTGGTCTAAAGAGCGAAGTAAAGAAAATTGAAATGCACAAGAAAGAGCTTCCTGATGCAAGGCCTGGTGATAACATTGGTTTCAACGTAAAAAGCGTTGATTCCAAGGCAATAAAACACGGCGAGGTTGCTGGTCTTACCAGTTCTCCTCCGACTGTTGCTGCTGACTTTACTGCGCAGGTTGTGGTTCTTAATCACCCGACTGCAATTTCAGTTGGTTACACACCCGTGTTCCATGTAAGCGGTGCACAGTTTGCGGGTAGAATCGTCGAAATACTTGAGAAGAAAGACCCGAAGAGCGGCCAGACAATGCAGGCAAAGCCGGATTTCATTAAAACCGGTGACATTGCAATTGTCAAGGTTCAGCCATTGAAAGCCGTATGTGTTGAGAAATTCCAGGACTTCCCGTCCTTGGGACGATTCTCACTCAGAGATATGGGCCAGACAGTGGCTGCGGGAGTAGTTCTTCAAGTTACGCCAAAAACTGTATAAGTGGTGTAATTTCTTTTCTTTTTTATTTTCTTATTTTTCTAATCCAAAAAGACAAATTAAGAAGTGGGGGATGAAATCCCCTACCATACTTTTTCTAAGCTGGCAACCAGAAGTTGTCCCTGCTATCCAACACCAAGCACCTACCACCCAACACCAGTAGCAATCTAATCTATATCTCTTTCATAACCAGTGAAGTAACCGTTTTCGCAACCCCGTTTATATTCCTCATTTTCTTTATCACCACATCGCTTAATTCATCCACGTCTTTTGCCCTTACCTTTGCAATTATGTCTATCTCTCCGCTTACTATGTTTGCTTCAGCAACATGAGGTATTTTTCGTATCTCCTGTGCTACAAGTTCCTGTTTTTGCTCCTTTGAATAATCTACATTCACGAAAACATACGCAACAATTGAAAGACCTATTTTTTTATAATCCGGAATAGCGGAATATCCCGCAATTACGCCGCTTTCTTCCATCCTTACTATGCGGTGATGAACCGTACTCATCGGCAGGTTGAGCTTTTTCGCAATTTTCTTTATCTTTATTTTTCCGTTTTTTGTCAGTTCCCCGAGTATATCTCTATCGTGTTGGTCCATATTGGAAAATTTCCAACAAACAGTTTAAAAAATGGTGAGTTTTTGAATTTTATCCAATTTTTTGGGAATTAATATTAAATATGCCGGATGTGCAGCTATTTTTGGTGAAGTGATTAAAGTGATTATTATGACGGATTCAAAATTACCCAAACTGGATGAAAAGCGAATGGCATACGTAAGATTAACCTCTGCCGTGTTGTGGTATACAACCGATTTTTTCCACAAGGAAGGGTTCCTTCAGCTCATGCCAGTGATTCTTTCTCCGATTACCGACCCGCTTGGACCTGACCCGGGCAGTACTGTAATCAAAACAGGAGAGATTGAGTACCTGGAACAGAAGCTGGTTCTTACCCAATCAATGATTTTGCACAAACAGCTTGCAGTGCGCGACGGGCTTGAAAAACTGTTTATAATCTCGCCAAACGTGCGGCTCGAACATCCGAAAAGAAGGGAAAGCAAAAAACATCTGTTTGAATTTTCACAGGTGGATTTTGAAATCGCGCATGCGAAAAAAGAAGACGTATTTGCGCTTATGGAGAGGTTCCTTGTAGGTTTGGTTCCGCACGTTAAGCGCGAATGCGCGGCAGAACTTTCATTACTCGGAAGAAAACTGCAAGATGTTGTAGGTCCATTCATGAAATACTCAACGCACGAGCTGGAGGAAAAATACGGAAAAGATTGGGAGATGCTTGCATCTCTTGACACGCACCAGCCTTTCTGGGCGCTTTGCCATAAGCGCGAGTTCTATGATAAGGAAGACCCGCACGAGGAGGGGCATTATCTAAACTACGATCTCATATATCCCGAAGGATTTTGCGAGGCGCTTTCAGGTGCTGAAAGAGAGCACGAATTCGGAATAATTATGAAGAAAATTGACTGCGATGGGTTAGATAAATCCCGTTATGGCCCATATCTTGAATTCGCAAAGCACGGGCTTGTCCCATCCGCAGGTGCGGGATTTGGGGTAGAACGGCTCGTTCGCTGGCTTGCAGGTGCAGATCATATTGGTGATGTGCAGTTGTTCAAGCGAGTGCCCGGAGAGAAGGTAATCGTGTGACCTCGGCAGATAGTCGTGTGACATATATTTAAGTTTTTTTGTCCGCAAAGTGTTATCCATGTCCGTTCACTCTATTCGCTTAGCTGGCGATCCGGTTCTGAGAAAAAAATGCAAAAAAATCCGAGATTTCGCCTCTGTGAAAGGTCTTGTGGAAGATTTGCGCGATACGCTAATGGCTTTCAGGAAAAAAGAGGGCATTGGCAGGGGCATTGCAGCACCTCAAATTGGCATTTCACAGCGGGCAATCTACATAATCACTTCGGAGTTTGAAGGAGAGATGCTCAATCCGCTTATTGTTTCGCACGGACCAAAAGAAGTGCTTTATTGGGATGCGTGTTTCAGCTTCAAGGCCGCCTTTTTTGTCAAGGTATTGCGGTGGGAAGAAATAAATGTTGAATTCTTTGATTTAGCCGGCAATAGAAAAATGCTCAAGGCAACTGGCGGGCTTTCCGAATTATTGCAGCACGAAATAGACCATCTGGACGGAATTTTATTTGTTGATAGGGCTATTCTGGATTCGCACGGCAAATACCCATTGATAATGCGCGAAGAATGGGAGAAATTAGGGCGACCCTCTATGGCTTAAAAGTCCAGCTCAAGTTGCTCTGACCTCTCGGTGGCTTTATTCAAAAATGCGGCATGGAAAAATTCAAGGCCTTGTTTTAGCTGCCTGAATGTTGCTTCATCCTGCACTCCTCTGATATTCAATACCTTTCCTGAGGCCTCGCTTCCTATAGGGAGAAGACTTTCCCCGGCATCTATCCTTAATCCGGTGATATGCATATCCTGGAATATTCCTTGTAAAAGTTCCGCGCTGTTTTCCGGTGCATTGTGCGGAAGCTCAACTCTTAGGGGGAGTTTCCCAAATTCTCCTTTTCGGAGTTTTTCCTTAATTTCAGAGCTGTCGGAATAGACAATGATATAACCATTCGGCGCTGGCGCTTCGTCAAGATATCCTATATCTATTTTGTCCACTGGCGGCTGTTCTATTACTTTTTCCTTGGGTTTCCATCTGCCTCTTCTTTCCTCAGGAATGACATACCCCCGTTCTGACAGAATGTTTAAAATTATTTCCCGCAGTCCGGGAGCAAGAACCTCAAGATGACGCATTTGGGAAATAAGCACCTGTACGCGTATGTCTGCGTTGACAGGGTTAAGGAACGCATCCGTAGTTAAATTATGAAGGGAGTCAAGCACCTTTCCTATAAATGCCTTTAATTTTATATCAATTTCAAATGTAGTATACTTCGGGTCGACATTGAGTATGTTTTCAAATTGCAGCCTCATCCTTTCTTCGTATCTTGTTCTTTCAAAAACATCCGTTGCGTTTAACCACCTGACTGGTTCTTCAATAGAATAAATCCAAATCCTGGCTGTTTTTTTGTTTGTCACTTCCTCAACTTCTACAAGCTTTGGCCTCGTTAATAATTCTACATACAGGGCGGTTCTGGATCCCACAGCTGTTCTTATGTCTCCTCCGCTTACTCCGCAATCTTCCATAAGGTCATGGCAGAGAAGGCCTAATCAGGTCGCTTCTTGCACCAAGGCAGGCTGCCATATATGCAACATCTGCAGAATGCGCGAAAATAGGGGTTTTTCCATCTTTTCTGTATTGTTCCAGCAATATGCTAAATGCATGCTCTGCATAATCGTATGCTCGTTTTATCCTGTCCAATCCCCGGTCAATTTCAACGGTTGTCTTTCCAATTGCCAGGGAATTTACAATGTACATCTCATGTATTTCTTCTAATTGGATAAGCCGTGAGCCGCGCCCTATTTCCCGTGCAACCTTTATCCCATCAAGCACGCGTTTTATTCCTGTACGCGGGTCGCAGTTTCCGCCAGGGGACCATGTGACTGTTGCAGTGGTGGTTCTCCAGTTATCTTCATCAATAGGAAGCCGCCCTTTCCATTCGCGGATTGTTGGCACGGAACCTNNCTTTCCCTGCCACTACTCCCATCATGATATGTCATAATTATTCGCCAATGCTGTTGGCATCGGATATTGGTATTGTTACTGAAAAATCGAAGTTACTCTCAATACAATCCAGAAAACGCGTTCCAATGCCCATTTGAATGCATCCTATAGTATGTATAGATACCGATTAAAGCATTTCGTCCGAATGTTATTCCTGAAAGTTTAGCAGTTTAGCGATTTTACAGTTTCTGCCAGGGGTTGTAATATGTTCAGCAAGATATCTGATATTTTTGGAAAGAAAATGGAAGGAGAGGACGTAACAATTCGCGGATGGATTTATCGTCACCGTATTTCCGGCAACATGGTATTTGCAGTT
>DUGF01000004.1 GCA_013331535.1 Microcaldota archaeon
AAATAAAATAGAAAAAATAAAAAAAGAAAGAAAAGAAGCTTATACGCTAAGCCTCTTTCTCCATTCCCTTATCCAGTCCTTGGCAGCTTCCTGTCCTCCGAATCCGAAGGCAAGACCAACTGCAAGTCCAAGCGCAAGGCCAAGTGCCTGCACCATTGAGACAAAGGTTGCTGTAATAATAGTTGTCGGGAAACCGAGTGTGTCAAGGCCCATTACAATGCCCATGAACACTACGATGTATTTTATTCCGTTTCCAAGCAATTTCATGTAGTCCTCTTTTTCATGGACTTCCATGACTTTTTCCTTTGCAAGTTCTCCGACAATCGCAGCTACTACGACTACGAGAATACCACCAATCAATTTCGGTGCGTAGTCAATAACCTTGCCAAGGAACTCGGATAATGAGCCAAGTGCAAGCATTGCAACTGCCTGTTGCACGAAGAGAATTATGACAAAGTATTTGAACAGCTGAACAAAGACATTGCTCACCTTGACATTGCCAAGGGCATCTTCGACCCTGTGGGCTTCAAGGAACGGTTCAAACTTTATCAACTGAAGAACTTTCTTCAGTACCATGGCAACAAAGTTGCCAACAAACCAGCCAATAACCACCAGCACGACCGCAAAAACAAGGTTTGGCAATGCGCCGACGAGCGAGGTTACAGACTGATTCAATCCCGCCGCAGCCGCGTCAACAAGCGTCTGCGGATTTGCCGAAAGTGGGTCTACCATAATATCACGTTTTTATATTGGAAATACGACGTATGGAAGATTTAAATACCCTCCTGATTACCATAAAAGTGGTAGCAAACCTGAACTGAAAAACTTGGAGGTTGTGTATATGGACGTTCTTATTCTTCTTGCAAAAAAAGGGGCAACTCTGCAACACGTACGGATTTCAACAACTCAAATAGGCAGAGAATTGGATATGTCCCAGCAGAATGCATCAAGAATTATCCTGGAACTGGAAAAAAGCGGAAAAATAAGCCGAACTGTGAACGGGATAGATATAACTGAGAAAGGTGCGAATGAACTAAAGAAACTATACGAGGAACTGGGATTGGCACTTGGGGGAAAGCGAACTTCGGGCGGCTCAACGGATTTATTGTTTTCAGGAACAGTTACGCAGGGACTTGGTGAAGGCGCGTATTATGTGAAACAGTATTCTGACAGGATAAAAAAGACTCTGGGATTTGTTCCATTTCCAGGAACATTGAATATCAGATTGGATAAAAGATCAGGGAATGAAAAGGCGCGGATGAACGGGCACGCATCTAAAGTAATCGAAGGATTTGAAAAAGATGGGCGGAAATTCGGAAAGATATTTGCATATCTGTGCACGATTAGAAGCGGAAAATCCGAAACCGAAAGTTGCTTTGTTGTAATGCCGGAACGTACGCATCATTCTGATAGTATAATCGAATTGATTTCCAGACACGAACTTAAAGGAAAATTTCCGGAAGGGAAGAAGGTAAGAATCAAAGTAAACGTGCAGAACTGAGAACTGGAAATTAGTTTGAGAGACAGGAAATAAAGTTCCCTGGATTTCTTAAAAGAAAGGGGTATGGGCCCGCGCGGGATCGAACCGCGAATCTCCTGCATTTTGCCATACGGAATAATCCGCAAGCTGTCAAGCAGGCGTGTTAACCATTGTCGGCGTTGAATTTGTATAACGCTTTCCACTACGAGCCCATAAAAAGCAGAGATAACTAAGCTGGAAAAGGGTTAAATAAGGTTACTTTTGAGCTACTAGTTGGTTCAAAAACAGCGGTGGCACAATCGCATGGTTTTCCCTTCTGACAGAACGAACTGCTTTCATAAAGCGATCCTGTGAAACCGAATCCCCCATATGAGAATTTAAATTACGGAGTAAAGAATCCGTGAATGCAAGCGCAGCACGTTCATTTTCCCTGCAGCATAATGCCCGCAGTGTGCGCTCTCCGCTTATTCCGGTAAACTCCTCTGGCTTAAGTTTTCTCAAAAGGGCTAAAAGCTTACTTCTTAACGGATGATGCCTCAAAATAAATTGGATGTCTTCTCTGGCTTTCTGGGGGAGCATATCAAATCTTCCAACAGTTGCCGTGATACTTACTTCTGCGGCTTCCTGTTCTTGGACAGAAATTGGTCTGGTTTGTAGAAACCTATCCCTGCCTCTTTCTTCAGCCTTATGGGCTCTTGCAACGTAGCCACCAACTGTTTTAAACGATGAATTTGCTATCCATACCACCCTCTAAGTAGTAAATTATGTGTTAATGTATTTCTTACAAATGAAACAATTTAAATAACCATTGCGAAGAACTATTATGCACTATCAAATTCTTAGCGGAAAAGAGTCTGCAGAAAAGATACTCGCGGATGCGAAGGCAACGATTGACGCGCAGAAACTAAAACCAGTTCTTGGAATAATTGTTGTCGGAGAAGAAGGTCCATCCCAGGTTTATGTCAAAAAGAAAGTTGAAACCGCGGCAAAGATTGGAGTAGAAGCGCATGTTCATAAATTGCCGCACAATGCAGAGGAAGCGGAACTGCTCAAATTGATTAAAAAGTTGAACCGCGATGGAAAAACGCACGGATTTATTGTGCAACTCCCGCTTCCACGGCACATGAATGCAGATAAAGCGATTTCAACCATTGAATCGCAAAAAGACGTGGATGGATTCCACCCGTATAATATGGGAAAGGTTGTTTTGAACCAGTTTGATGATACGATGTTTCCTCCGGCAACTCCTTTTGGAGTTATGAAAATGCTTGAACAGTACGAGGTTGAAATTTCCGGGAAAAATGCTGTTGTGATTGGAAGAAGCAATATTGTCGGAAAACCAATGGCACTGATGTTGCTCCATAAAAATGCAACGGTTACCGTCTGCCACAGCAAGACTAAGGATATCGGTGCATTTACACGTAATGCGGATATTATTGTTTCGGCTGTTGGAAGCCCGAAACTCGTTACTGCGGACATGGTGAAGGAAGGCGCGTTTGTGATTGATGTCGGAACTACAAAAACACCTGACGGAAAACTTGCAGGCGATGTTGATTTTGAAAACGTGATTAAGAAAGCGAATTGCTCACCTGTTCCGGGCGGGGTCGGGCCGCTAACAGTTGCGATGCTGATACGAAATACGGTTGAGGCTGCAAAAAGAGCGAAGAAATAAAAAACTGGAAAAGTAAAAAAGCAAAATCCAAAAAGGTGATCCTATGGCAAACATTCTGAGAAGAGAACGATTATGCGCTGATGCCGCTGGTAGGGTGGCGGATGCCCGTGGAATGGTTGTGGGATTAAGGCCCGCTTTTTGACTCAGAACATCTCCACCGATTTTGCCACAACCTTGTAAACTTCAACCTTATTTCCAAATCTTTTGAAAAACGCGTCGAGTAATTGTTCTTTTGTTCCATCAATCAACAATGCGGATTTTGTCCTGAAAGAGCTGCGCTTGAGCGCGAGCTTGTTGAGATGGTAATAGAAAGAGCGTTTTACGCGGTTGAATTCCCGCTTGTTCCGTGCCTTGATATCGTAGAGATATAAAATCTGCATGAGAAAGAAAAGGCGAGAAAGCTTAAATAAAGAGCTTACCTTTTGTATTTTTGTTTGATTTCGTCGATTTTATCGCCAAGCGCGGGCTCTTTTATTTTTGCGTATTCCGCAACAATATCCACAAAGAACAGTGAATTACCCCGACCTACCTTGAGGTAAGGTCATGGCTTCCTGCTTCACAGACGGAACCATTGCTCCATCTTCACAGGCGTTACTTCCCGTCATTCCGACGGTAGTTGTGAGCCTTTGCTCACGACTATCTTGAGAACGATTCGTCGTTCTCAAAGTAGCTCTTGTGAGTATATTTATTGCAGCGTTTATATCACGGTCTATTGATAAACCACACGAAGGGCAGTCATGCTGCCTATCCCACAGGGTTTTGTCTACCAACTGACCGCAGCCAGAACATTCTTTGCTAGTATTTTTTGGGTCTACAAATACTACTTTGCTACCAGCATTTTCAGCTTTGTATGCAAGAATATTTGTAAATATCCCCCAACTAGCATCGTTTATTCCTTTACCATGTCCATGCATGATCATTTCTCTGCTTGCAAGTTTTTCCATGGCAATACGGGAATAAGCAGAAAGCAATCTGTTTGCTGTTTTGTGAAGAAAATCTAATCTGGTATTCGCTATCTTTTCGTGAAGCTTAGCCACTTCCTTTTTTGCCTTTTTTCTATGGCAGCTACCTTTCTTTTTCTTTGATAGTTCTCTCTGGAAAAATGCTAATCTTTCTTCATGCCTTTTCAAGTGATGGGGATTGGCTATCTTTTCTCCGTTTGAAAGTGTGGCAAATGTCATCAAACCCAAATCAATACCAATTCGCCCGCCATTGTTCATCTTTGGTTGCTCTGGCTCTTGCTCTGCGCAGAAAACTGCGAACCATTTACCTGAAGATTCTCTCTTCAAAGTCAGGGTTTTGATAGCGCCTTTTATCTCTCGGTGTTTCTTGATGTTTATCTCTCCAAACGGGGTTACTTTTAGTTTTTTGTTCAGCGAAAACCCGATTTCATTTTGCGGATAGTATAAACTTTTCATCCTGTCAAAAGATTTGAAACGTGGAAACCCCCATTTCTTTCCTTCTTTCTTTGCCTTTACCTTTGCTCTCACAGCTCTATACAGTCTATGAGCTATGCCTTGTGCTGTCTGAGAATAAAGACCAGAATCCTTGACCATTACCTGAAACTCCGATTTTGTTGGAAATTTCTTTTCACCATCGTATTTCCTTATAGTAGCATCGAGAAGTTTATTCCATAATTCTTTGGAAATCCATAAGTGGCTGCACAGCTCTTTTTCCTGTGCTTTTGAAGGATACAACCTGAACTTATATGTTCTTTGCATTTTTATCTCCTTGCTTTTTCATCGCAGAAAAGGTTTTTATCCCTGCCGTTAGTTTTTGCCAATTCATCCCCAACCTAACACAGTTTAGGATGGGGACTTCTTGGCCTAAGAGTTAAATTTTCAGAGATAGCGTGATATTTCCGTTCCATCGTTTCAAAGTTTTTATTTGTATCCTCCTTGAGGGAATGCATCTCACCATAAAGGTGTTTCACATAATGCACTGCCTCGTCCATTCTTTCTGGCAGTTCGCTTTTCTCATCTCTTTTTATGACAAATTCGGAATAAGAACGATGTTCTATCTGTTTTTTTGAATTGAGTAGATTGTCATCAAACTGGTTAACCTGATGAAAGGTGTTTATCCGGCCAACACGCAGGAGAAATTCCTTAAGCTCGTCTTCGCTTCCTTCTGCAATTATTCTGACTTCATGGATGGTTTTACCAGTTGGATCAGGTTTTTTCAGATTCTCCGCAGTTCCGGTTATGCCAATGTCAAGTGCAACACTTTCCACTGCGGAACGAAAACCGGATTTCTGAATCTTCCTTCCGGTGATAATGAATTCCAATGAATACAATGACGACATGCACACCACGAACCAACATCACTGAAAACGATTTTAAACCTTCCTGAACTTGAACCCATAGTGGATTAAACCTTCATCCCCGTCTTTTTGAATCATCCTGAAAACTGCTTCCGCCAGGTCTCCTATTTTTACATCGCTTGCGCGGACGTCTACGACCTGCGCGGTGAGCCTTGCACCTTCATCAAGCTGAATTATTGCCAGAACATAAGGAGTTTGTTCTTCAAAGCCTGATGGAGCGGAATCAATTTCCGTGAAAGAATAAATCGTGCCTTTTCCCGCGAATTGAACTTTTTCCAGCTTTCCCTTTCTCCTGCATTTCGGGCATACTTCCCTTGAAGGAAAGAAATGGCCAGAGCAGGTTGTGCATTTTGAGCCAATCATGCGGTAACGTTCCGGAATTCTTCTCCATGTCAATGGGATTGAGCTTCTCATAAAAATTCCCCCTGAATTTTTATTCTCTCGAAATTCTTCAAATTTCTCGATCTCATTCGGGATCACCTTTCTGTTCGCCAATTTTAGCAGTAGTCTCCATTGCAGTACGCACTCCTTTGAGCGCCTCGAGAACTCGTTCTGATGCATCGTGTACTGACTTAAACACTGCCTTGGCTCTTCTCCCTGCCATGAACGTATCAACGACGGTGCCTGCGGCCAAGCCAAAAAGAACCAACACCGTTGACCACGAAACAGTAGAAGATAAATTTGTTTTTGCATCATTTAAGCTTCGGTCAGCTGCAAGAAATGCATCAGTAGTATCTACACAGTTTTTTCTGTATTGAGGGGCTTCGAGCAATGCGCAGGAACGATGCCCGCCATTGCCTTTAGCTAGGAGAACATTAGCTAGTGTAGTGACTTGCTTGCTCTCCAAACCCCTGATTTCTTCTCTTAATGTGGGGACTGAAGAAAGTAAAACCCCTGCCACTGCGATACCAGCGCATGAACCAATTATTGCGCCCCGATTATTTGAAAATCTTTGTCTTAATGTCATTGTGAATCACCTTTGTTTTGTTCTCCGTCAGGTTGAACACCTTCTGGTTTTGCGGGTTTGTGTTTGACGGCAAATCTACCGTGTATGGGACGAAACAACGCATAACGGATATATGCCGTCGCCGTACAACCAAGTATTGCTAAAATAGCAAAGATAGTAACAACAAACCTAAGACGATCCGTAACCTCTCCTTTAGGCTGTTCTTGTGGAGTTTCAGGATTTATTCTAAGTTGACCGTCTGAATGAACAATCAGCGATCCCGCACGTTTGGATTGTTCCCTATTTTCAGGTTTGGATGGAACGCTGAGCTGCGCAACAACCTTTGGTTTGCCTTCATCAAGCAGAGGCTGCCCAAACGCCTTGGAAATGCCGACGGCTAAAGAACCGGCTGGAAATGCCATTGCCGCGGCTACTCCGACGCCACGAATTAAGTTTTTTGTTGTTTGTTTCATGTTGATACACCTTTCTTTTTCCCGTGCTCATGCCCGCATCCGCCACAGGCAAAGCCATCTGCCTCTCTAAAATCTATCTTTGATTTTGCGCCAAGACTATTATCACGCAGTTCGACTATCGCACCATATGGCACTATAAATGCAAAGAACAGTGTATACAGGACAACCGCATCAAGACCCATTTCTCTTGCCCTAATTTCATCTCTAACAAATGCATCTGCGTGCTCTGTGGAAATTGTGGTCATGATGCCCTCTTTCAATCCCATCCGCCCAGCAGGATGATGATCTCTTGCTCCAACGTTTTTCGGTGCGCAAATTGCTGCGGCTGTTAATACGCCAGCAACCGCCAATTTATTACGGAACGATGTTTTGAAAGTCATATTAAACCCCTCTGCTTAAACTTGTGCGTGCGCTTCTGGCTCGCCGACGTCTTCTCCCTTTCCTTTTTTTCTATCTACGAAATACGCGGCTGTTGTACCGGCAGCTATTGACCCCACAAATGCAATAAGTAGAAGACCTCCAAGCGCTAATTTCCTTTTGGTTAAAATCCTTTCTGCTTCGGAAATGCGCGCGGATTCAAATAAAGGGACTTTTTTTGCAAAGGACTGAACGAGAACTTCGGCTCTGGAAGATTTAACACCAGTTATATCCATATTACTCAAAGCTACAGTAGTTCCAATTGAGCCGAACATTCCAGATACGAAGCACAGACCTGCAATAGTGCTTCTGGTTTTTTGTTTCATTCAAATCCCTCCTTAATATCCAGAAAACGACTATTCGTTTTCTATCTTTTGAGCTCTATAAAGCTCAATATCCCTTCTTGTAAATATGAACCACCGCAGTGGCGCCAGAACCGCCAACATTGTGGCTTAGCCCGATATTCGCATCCTTTATCTGACGTCCGCCTTCAGCCTCTCCGCGCAATTGCCATGCAATCTCAACCGCCTGCTTAACTCCTGTTGCACCAACAGGATGACCGCATGCCTTTAACCCACCAGAGGTATTTATCGGAATTCCTCCCTTGCTCTTTCCTTCAAGACTGGTTTTTCCCTCAAGGCTTGCCTTTCCACCCTCGCCTTTCTTGAAGAATCCCAAGTCCTCAATTGCCATTATCTCAGCGAT
>DUGF01000044.1 GCA_013331535.1 Microcaldota archaeon
GGTCATGTGCAAGCGTGAGTGCCTTGGCGTTTTCTCCTTTTTCTTTTTTCCTGTAAATCGCTTCAAGGTATTCTTCCATCTCTTCGCTCAGGGAATCCTCTTTCATAAATGTTTAGGTGTGCCTAAACATATTTAAACAGATGCAAGTATTGGTAACTATTATTATGATGTGATAATATGTTTGCTGAATTTTTGGTAATGTTTCGCGAGTCCTTGGAGATTGCATTGGTTATTGGAGTGATAATTGCGTATCTTCATGTTACGAAAAATGAAAAGCACGAGAAGAACATTTATCTTGGTGCAGCCGCAGGTTTGGTTGCGAGCATTTTCGTCGCATACCTATTCCAGTCTTTTCTTGGCGGCTTTGAGGAAAACGAGGAACTCTTTGAAGGAATATTCATGATAATCGCCAGCGTTCTCATCACATGGCTTCTTATGTGGATGTTTAGGCAGACTTCGTTTGTATCTGGTATTCGTAAGGACGTGCAGTTAAAGCTTGAAAAGGGTGGCAAGTTTGGTTTGTTTGCGCTGGCATTCACAGTTGTTTTCCGCGAAGGCGTTGAGATAGTACTATTCATGTACGGAATATTTACGTCCAGCGGCAGCATTTCAGTTTTAGGTTCACTACTTGGCATTGCCGCCGCAGTAGGAATCGGCATACTCGTCTTCTACTATGCTCTGAAATTTAATCTCTCGCTCTTTTTCAGGGCGACCATGGTGATCTTAGTGTTGCTCGCTGCGGGACTATTCTCGCGCGGAGTGCATGAACTGCAGGAAGCCGGAGTTTTGCCGATCTATATCGAGCACGTCTATAACATAAATCCCCCGCAGAATTTGGATGGTTCCTATCCGCTATTGCATGAAAAAGGAGCTGTTGGCGGGATATTCAGGGGTTTGATTGGGTATGACGGTAATCCTTCTGATTTGCAATCGGTTGCATATGTTTCGTATCTGGCATTTACATTCATTCTTTACAGGAGGATTGTGGGGCAGGAAAAGCGAATACTTACTTCATCGCTTTGATTAGGTCCGCCCTTGTTATTATTCCACTTATCCTGCTACCGTTTTTCACTAATACTGCTTTGTAAAATTTGAGCATTCCCGTAACCAGTTCCATTTCTGCATTTTCAGGAACTGATGGAAATCCGCTTTCCATTACCTCTTTCACAGCAACTTTTCCTGCGTGTTCTCCGTATTTTTCCATCCAATCTGCGAACATGCTGTCAGATATGCTCCCAATCGGTATTCCCTGTTCTATGACCGGAAGCTGGGATATATCTTTGCTTCTCATTATCTTCATCGCCTTTTCCAGATTATCTGTGGGCGCAATACCTACAATGCCATGAGTCATTATCTCCTTTGCCTTTTTTCCTTCTTTGCTCTGTTTTTTCCTGTTTTCAAGTGCCTCAAATATTGCAATCACTTTGGAATATGCCGGGTCTATCTTCCTGCTTTCTATTTTTGCAATTAATGACTGACTAACTCCGGATAATTTCGCGAGTTTGCTCTGTGTAAGTCCTAGCACCCTTCTTATTTCCCCTATTTTTTCTATTCTCAAATCATGCATAATTCCCACCCTGTTTTTTAGAATTTTCCTTGCTTTCCTTTATTCCCTAAGGAATATTTATTTCAGAAATATATAAATATAGGAATAATTTTAAAAGGAATGGGGTGATTGAAGTGGTAAGAAAATTTGAAGAAAAGACGGGAAGGGATTTACGGATGCGGCTGCGAAAACGGGCGTAAGTTTGGCAGTGCAAGGCTGCAAAGCGAATTTGAACGGGACAATCCGCTCATATGCCTGCTGACGGATTACAAACGGGACGAGGCGCCTTATCTGGTGCGGTCCGCGATACGGGTGATAAAGCCGGATGCGCGTATAGAAGACATAACGCATGAGATTCCTGCATTCAACATACTGTCTGGTGCATGGAGGCTGGCAAGGGTGGTATCCGCGCCAACCGAAGCAGAAGGGACGATTTACGTTGCAGTGGTTGATCCGGGCGTTGGCGGAGAAAGGAAAAATCTGATAATCGGAACAAAAGACGGGCGATATCTAGTGGGTCCGGATAATGGATTGCTTTCGCTTGCGTTTCAGGAGGCCGGGTTGGAGTGCGCAGTTTCCATAGATAACTGGGAGCTGACGTTGAGACGTTTTGCAAAATCCAGCACGTTTGAGGGCAAGGATGTTTTCGGTCCGGTTGCGGCGCATCTTGCAAACGGGGTTCAGATAAGGGAATTCGGGGAAAAAGTTGATCCGAATCATCTAAGGCAGATTAACCTATCTTTGGAATCCACACCAAAGTTGCATAAGGGGCATTTGGTTGACATTGATGAATTCGGAAACCTCCGGACAAACATAGAAAACGGGTCGTTGGATGCACTGGATTGCGCACGCGTAATCGTTTCCTGCAGAGGCCTGAAACTATTCGATAGGACAGCTTATCGCGATTTGGATGTTCGCACAAATTTTGAATCCGGAAAGGACGGCTCGGTCTTCCTGGTGCGTTCGTCAACCGGCTGCCTCGACATCGTGAAAAAGCAGGGTGATGCAAGCAGGGAACTTCGAATAACATTTAATCAGATCGGGTTGACTGCGGATTTGAGACCGATTTCCGAGGTTTTGATTGATCGTTCAATTGCAGACAGGGATGCAAGAGGTGCAGACCGGAATCCTGTATCTATTGACGTACGATCATCAGGACGAGAATGTGTGCCTTCAATGTTATGTGGTAATGCAGTCGGATAGAAAATCTGTTCTCAACCTAGAAATGGCGGTTCGATCGCGCTGCGTTCGCATCCGACCCGCTGTTTTTTATTTCCTTTCAAACCCAATAATCTAATCCCGCTTACAAGGTGCTTTAGATAACAAAAACGAAAAACAATCCAAGGAAGGCAGAAAAGAAAAAAATTCTCATAACCTCTGCATTGCCTTATGTAAATAACGTCCCTCATCTGGGAAATCTCATAGGCTGTGTGCTATCCGCAGATGTTTTCGCGAGATATTGCCGCTCGAGTGGAAAAGAAACACTTTTTATTTGCGGAACCGACGAATACGGGACCGCGACCGAGATCAAAGCACTGGAAGAAGGTGTAAGTCCGCGTGAGATATGCGACAAATACCATAAAATTCACAAAGACATCTACGAATGGTTTGGAATCGCATTTGATTATTTCGGAAGGACGTCCCGCCCGATTCATACCAAAATAACGCAGGACATTTTCCTCAAGCTCCACAAAAACGGCCATGTTGTTGAAGAAGAATCTGAGCAGCCATATGATGAACAGGCAAATCTCTTTCTTGCAGATCGCTACATTGAAGGAACGTGCCAGTTTTGCAAATCCGAACAGGCCCGGGCCGACCAGTGCGACAAGTGCGGAAAACTGCTAACATTCGCGGAATTGATAAATCCCGTGAGCCGGGTTTCCAAAACCAAGCCCGTGCTTCGCAAAACAAAACATTTATTCATCGATCTCCCGGGAATAGAAAAGGAGTTGTCAGTGTGGATTGAAAAAAGCGCGAAGGAGGGGAAATGGTCTGCGAATACCTATCATATTGCAAAAGCCTGGCTGAAAGAAGGTCTGAAAAAGCGCGCGATAACGCGCGATATTAAATGGGGAATTCCTGTTCCATTAGATGGGTGGGAAAATAAGGTAATTTATGTATGGTTTGAGGCACCCATAGGCTATATCTCGATAACAGCAGACTATTCCGCAGGAGAAGAACCAAAATGGAAATCCTGGTGGCAGAATTCAGATGGCGTTTTGCTTTATCAATTCATGGGAAAGGACAATGTTCCGTTTCATACTGTAATTTTTCCCTCAACGCTTATTGGCACTGGCGATCCATGGACGCTTGTTCACCATCTTAGCACTACGGAATTTCTAAATTACGAAGGCGGTAAATTCTCAAAATCCCGTGGCATAGGGGTATTCGGTAATGATGCAATTGAAAGCGGGGTTCCTGCGGACGTATGGCGCTACTATTTGTTGGTTAATCGCCCGGAATCTGCGGATACGAATTTCACATGGAAGGATTTCGGAGAGAAATTAAACAACGAACTCGTAGCCAATATCGGGAATCTTGTTAACCGCACGCTTGTGTTTACCCAGAATAATTTCGGTTCTATTGTGCCGGAAGCTAAGGCGACCGACCTAACTAATTCCGACAACTCGTTCATCGCGGAACAAAAAAAGAAAATCGAATCCATAACCTCGCATCTTGAAGGCGTGCAGATAAAATCCGCACTCCATGAAATCTTAAATTTCTCCGCATCAGCAAACAAATATTTCCAGGACAACGCGCCCTGGAAGCTAGTTAAGGGGGGTGAAGGGCCGGAAGGTAAGAAAAGGTGCGCAACAGTAATCACTATTCTTCTCAATCAGGTGAAAGATATTGCAATCCTTCTTGAGCCGTATCTTCCGCATACAAGTGCGGCAATATTCCAACAACTTGGGCTTGGAACCGAAACAAGAAAATGGGATGACCTTGGAAAGCTATCGCTAGCGAACGGAACAAAACTCGGGGCCGTGGCAATCCTGTTCAAGAAGATTGAGCAGAAAGAGATTGAAGCACTTCAGCAAAAACATGCAGGAAAGCAAGGGGAAATTAAAGTTCCAGAAGTCTCTTTCGCAGACTTTGATATTGAAGTAGGAGAAATCTTAGAAGTAACAAAGCACCCTAACGCGGAAAAGCTTTACATTGAAAAAGTCCAGTTGGGAGATGGCGTGCGCCAGCTTGTTTCTGGATTGGCGAAATACTATTTACCAGAGCAACTGCTTCACAAGAAAGTTCTTGTTGTCCGCAATCTAAAACCCGCAGTTCTTCGGGGAGAAAAATCTGAAGGAATGCTGCTTGCGGCTGAGAACAAGGAAGGAATGGTTGAAGTCGTATCTCCGAAAAAGAGCAAGGTCGGGGAAAAGGTTTATCTTGTAGGGAAGCTTGCTGGCGGAACTTCAATCAAAGGAACACAAAACAAACCACGTTCGGAAATTGATATCGACGATTTCTTCAAGGTTAAAATCGTTGTTCAAAATCGAAAGGTCGTAGTTGCAGAAGGAAAGGAAAACAAGCAGCTTGCTACAAAATCAGAATCTGTCAGCACAGAGAATGTGATTGATGGGAAGGTTGGATGAAGATGTTACGTAATCCTTTTTGGTACTGCCTTTCTTCCCCACCCGACATTTTCCGGCTGCTCGCTGTTCATTAGTTCCTTTAATACCTTTTTGCATGCATCCTTTATCTTCGGATCGTTCCAGTCAATCGAATCATAAACCTTCCTAAAATCCTTGTCTTCCATAAGCGAAGTTATCCATTTAGTTTCATCCTCTCCACTACTTGGTTTGACCTTTGGTATAGCTGGCCATCTTCCTGGCTGGCTAAGTATTGATTCAACGAATTGCTTTCTGAATTGAAGCACGAGAATGCCCCACCTGCTCCAGAGATCATGTCCTAGGTTAAAGTTGTTTATCATCGAGGGCATTAGTTCATCCCCAAACAATTCGCGTTCGTAGGAGGAGTTAATGGGATTTTTAGAGGCCAATCCAATTATCTTGAGTTTCGCTTCAATAGTTAAGCCCTTTACGTAATCCTTTAGTGCCATTACTCTTTCTTTTTTATCCACATCAGGGCTTTCGATATCTGCTCTCAGGTCTTTAAATGATAAACGCTCTACATCCTCTAAGGGGGATTCATATATATCGAATACCCATCTATCTGTTTTTTTGAATGTTTTTAAACCAAGACAGGTTGTTTCCATAACCAGTTTGTCTAACAATTCTGCAAACTTTTTATCCCCGGCATATAACTTTTCGATTGATGCAATGCGCATCTTTTCATCGTCATCTTCTTTTGAGTGGTCTTTGTCATACGCTATCAGTCCATATGCGTGGTTTATCCCGGCGTATATAGCAAAAACTGCAATTGCAGTACTTGGCGTCATCTTGCTGAGAACCAGAGATTCTTTCCGTATTTTGTTAATAAAAAGGCGTATTGCCCCCATGTTATACCAATCTGATACAACGAGTCCCTCATAGCCCAGGTCTTCCCTCAGGAGTCCGCGTATTATGTATGGGGATAGTGATGCGGGCAATAGGTGTTTTTTATCTATACCAAGTTCCTTGAGCGGATCAATAATATGTGGGTATTTTTTCCGCAACTCCTCTTCCATAGTATATTTGGCATGACTGAGCATTATGCCTGTTGGTGGGTTTTTAGATCCAATTACAAGTGCAAATGGTTGAATTGAGTTTTGCATTGTCTGCAACGTTCCCGTTACAATCAGTTCGTTTGCTTCTGTTTCCTCCATACTCGGGCCGCCTGGAAAATGTTTTGGCACTATACTGCTTTGTTTTGCGCCATTTTGCCTAGCCTTGAATTGCGTGTAATGGAAAAGGGCTAGGAAATCACTATTAAGACTTTCCAGGGGCGGAAGCCCTAATTCCAGTGCCCTGGTTTTTTGTCGCTTATACAGATCCCCAGTTAATCCTACATCTTGGTATCCCATTTTTTCCATTTTGCCGACCCAATAATAATATGAGCCATCAAATGTTGGTCCTAGGGCCATGCGAAACATGAAATCTCTACTTCGTTCACTGATGTACTTAGTAGTTTCTTCGACTGCATGATTAACTGCGGTTAGAATCTGCTCTTTGGTTAACTGAAGCGATTTACTTTCAGATATATTTTCTTTAAATCCTTGAGGCTGTGGCATAATCTTATTTTCAAAAGAAGTTTTTTTATATCTGAGCCTCTTTGCACTGAAAATGTGATTGAAGGAAAGGTAAGTTAATTTGGTCGGATTATAGCAATCCAAGAAAGTCTTNNTTACTTTCGTTGTTTGCTATAGTTAAAACCAATCCCCCAACTTCTTCTGACCGCCCTTTTCTTTCTGGATTCTGTCCACTTCATTGATTACCCTTTGCACCCGCTCTTCCGCAAAATCATGCTCTGAACAAAGCAGTTTCATCAGGCCTTCTCCATTCATCTTATTGAATTTTGGTTCTGTAACTTCAGATACGTTTGGCTTAATGAACACATTAAATATCTCTTCAATTTCCTCTCCATTGCCAAGCCCTGCCGTGCTGCCATATTTTGCATGCACGAATTTCTTCAAATCATCAAGAGTTTTTATTCCGGAAACTATCTTGAGCGCGGTCTTTGGCCCAACCTTATTAATTCCTTCATTGAAATCCGTTCCAACAAGTAATCCGAGCATTACAAGCTGTTCCCGCGTCAGATTAAGCGATCGCAGGGTTTCATCAAGCCTTATCTCCTCAGGCTCAACCAAAACATACCTGTCCTGCCTTGGGACTTTTCTTCTTCCGGTTATTGATAAGTTCCGCACAAGTATCGGTGAGCCAAACAAAAGTGAATCATAATCCTGTGAAGCCGCTGCATACGCAACACCCCGTCGTACCATTTCCGCGGCTTGGGATTCCCCTTCACTCGGTGCCTGAACGTGCGGCAGTCCCATGAGTGCGAGAAGNNCGCCTGCGCATATTTTTTTGCATCCTCGGTTCTTCCGTCCTCAAGTGCGGCCTTCCATTTTTCTTCAGCAGTTTTTTTTATTTCCGCACGCGCACTCTGCGTCTTCTTTTTGAATCGAGGGGGCTTTCCGTCAAAAACATATACAGGTAAAATCCCATTTTCCATTAGTCTTGCGGTTCTGTAAAATAAGCCGGAAAGATGGGCAGTTACATGCCCGTGAGAATCCATTAGCGGGGTTCCGTCTTCCTGCCGGATGGAAGCAAGAAACTGATAGAGCGTGTTGAATGCGTCTATTGCAACAACTCTTCCTGAGAGGCTATCTACGGTAATCGTATGTTTAACTGCAAGGTCGCCTAAATCAACACCCATATCTTCATCTCAGTTCTCCGCCAACTAATTTTAGAATCTCTTGCGTATTGAGGACGCTAACTTCATTCTGTTTCTTTAACCTTTTCTCATTTGACCATAACGGGATTTTAAGGTAAATTGCCAGTGCAAAATATGGAGAATCGAATTCATCAGGGGATATTTCTACCGCTTTTCTAACAAATGGGGCGTATTCTGAAAGCGGGATTATTTCCATGTTATGCAATAATTCATGTACTATCCTATCGGTTTCTTCCTTTGTTTGTTTCAGTTTGTATCTGAGTTCTTCGTCAGTTTGCAAATGTTCGTTTAACTCGTTAAGTAAATATTCCGGAGAGTAAAGTTTTAGTCCTGGATTGAAAATAAGGCTTCGTGTTGTGCCGTTAGCTATTAAAGCAGAAAACAGTACGTTGGCATCAACGACGAATTCAAGAGTCATTTACAATCCCAATTCTTTTTTGTGCTTTTTCCATACCTTTTCTTTCACGATTCTGGAATGCTTTTCTACGTCTTCCTCGGTCAATTCGCTTTTGGCCAGAATCTCGTCAAGTTTTTCGAGTGTCTTTACCTTTTCCCATAGTGCCTGCCTGGCAACTTCAACCCATTTTATTTCCCTGTGTCTTTCCATTTCATCTTTAAGTTCTTCGGGCAAGGGGACGGATAGCATATTGGTCATATTATATCACCTTTTATGAATTTTAATAATATTATGAAAAGCAATATTTTTAAGACTTTTGTAATTTTGGGAAACTATTTATTGTTTTTGCCCCCATCTTTTTTCTTGCTCAAATCTGTCTTCGCCATCTCAAATGCATCTGCAAGCGTAGGCTCCCTGAATTGCGCGCTTCCTTTTCCCTGAAGGCTTGGTGATACCTCTTTTTTAACCTGTTCAACAAGTTTTATTCCGAGTTCTTTTCCTATTTTCTTTGCAACATCAAGGGTTGGGTGTACCTTTCCCTTTTCAATATGGTCGATGAAGCTTTCCTTTTCATTTATTCTTTCT
>DUGF01000017.1 GCA_013331535.1 Microcaldota archaeon
CTCCACTATGCAGGTGTAGCTGAGCACGTGCCAACTGGCTTACCAAGGCTGATAGAAATCGTTGATGCAAAAAAAGAGCCGAAAAAGCCAATCATTGACATCGCACTCAAATCCGTTTATGCGCGCAGTCCAACCGAGGCAGAAAAGGTAGCGCGAGAACTTGGCGCAGTATTTGCTTCCGAGGTAGCAAGAATTGAGGATGACCTTGCCGAAAGACAGATTGTTATAACTTACTCTGAGAAAGACGGCAAGGCGCTCGGAGTCTCATTTGCAGCGCTTAAGAAAGCATTAGAAGAAACATTTCCTGATCTTCGCGCACGCGGAGAAGGAGAAATTGTAATAAAATTCGAGAAGACTGCAAAGGTTAAGAAGAAAACTAAAAGTGGCACTTCTGAAGGCCCGGAAACAGAGAAAATAATAACACTGAAATCAATAAGACGATCTGCAAATAAAATCCGGGATATCGTAGTCAAGGGAATAAAGGGAATAAGCAGGGCAGTCGTCATAAAAGGAGATGGGGAATATTTCATCCGTGCAAGTGGATTCAATATTACCGGTGCAGTTGCACATTCTGCGGTTGATCTAAAGCGGGTTTACACAAATAACATAAAAGAAATAGAGCGGGTCTATGGAATCGAAGCAGCACGCAATGCAATCGTCCGCGAAATTCGCCAGGTCATGGACATGCAAAAGCTTTTTGTTGATATACGCCACATAATGTTAATCGCAGATGCAATGTGCATTTCTGGCCAGATAAAATCAATTGGCAGACATGGTTTGAGCGGAGAGAAAGTTGGAGTTCTTGCAAGGGCTGCATTCGAGGAAACCGTGAAGCATCTTATAAATGCGAGTGTATCTGCAGAGGAGGACAAGCTTATCGGAGTTACTGAGAACATTATTGTAGGTCAGACAGTTCCGGTAGGTACAGGAAAAATACTTCTTGCAATGAAAGCAAAGAGGAAGAAAAAGAAAGAGAAAGAAAAGGAGTGATGCGTAAATACTATTTAAAGAGGGATTCGTTATGGTTGCAAAGAAAAAAGAAAGTGAAGATATTTCTGAGGAAACTACAAAGAAAGCAGTACAAGATGCAAGCGAGGAAGTAGAATCTGCCGAGGTTGCGGAAAGTACTACCGAGTCTGCAGAAGCCGCAGATGAGGCTGCAGTTGATGAGCCAAAGAAAAAACTTGTAAGGCGAAGAAAATCAAAGCGTGAAAAGGAAAGTCCTGTTTCACGTGCGATAAGGCTTGCTGTTGAAAGCGGAAAAGTAGGTTTTGGTTCTAATGAGGCGATGAAAAAGGGCGCAACTAGCCTTGCCTTTGTTCTTGCTGGGAATTCTCCGGCAAGCGTAAAGTCTGGAATCACCTATATCTCTTCTTCAAAGGGAGTTCCAATCATAAACTTTGCCGGAAGCTCTATTGAGCTTGGTTCGGTGTGTGGAAAACCATATCCTGTTTCCGTGCTTTCTGTTTATGAGCAGGGAAGTTCAAACATTGTTGAGATTGCAAAAGAGGGCAAGAAGGCGTAGGCGAGTAGCCAGTAGCTGGTAGCCATTATTTGGTGTAATTTTTATGGTGGAGTTAACAGGGGATGACCTTAATTATTTTTCTGCTTTTGAACGAATAACAGGAGTTATCCCAATAGATTTTATTTCCACGGAATTCGGAATGTACTATCTTGTTTCAAAACCAGACCTTGGCAAGGCGATTGGCAAAAATGGAGCGAATATACAGCGCCTGAAGGTCGTTCTCAAAAGAAAAGTTGTTGTTATAGGAGATAACAAGGATATCGAGGATTTTGTGCGGGGATTTTTCAGCAATGTTGAAATAGTCTCGGTTGAATTGCGAGAAGCTCCAGGCCAAAAAGTTCTGTTTCTTACAATTGCAGAAAAAGATCGCGGTATAGCGATAGGAAAAAGCGGGGAAAGAATCAAGGCAGCAAAGGAATTCATGAAAAAGAAATTCGGTGCTGAAATAAAATTGCAGACACGAAGAACTGAAATCTGAGCTTTAGGTCTTACCAATCCCATCTTGTCAGATTATGGAATACAGAATACTGGCTGATATTTCCTTTAATTATGCCGAGAGGCGGAATGGTTTGATCTGTAGCAATAAAGTATACTTTCCTCGGAAGTCACAGCATTCTTAAACATTTGTTATCAATATACTTCGAGTGATTAAATGACTAAAAAACTTGTTCTTCTCGGGTATGTGTATAATCCCTGTTGTGTCCACGATAATACGCATCAAAGAGAACGTGCGGTGCGGGCATTTGCGCGGCTTGCGCCCAAAGCCATAACCCTGGAATTCAATACAAATCATATGGATGCGGGGCAGATTCCGGTGATGGATGCGGCAATTCTTTATGCAGGAGATAACACAATTCCAGTTCATGATGTGGATGAAGGATATTCCAGCAGGGTTGCCGATGTATATATCTCAACAGTTACGAAGAGAATGACCGTAACCGTTAGTCCTATTCTTGCGCAATATCTCTCCAAATATGGAGATTTTAAAAGCATACCTCGGTCCATTCGCGCTAAGTTGCTGGCAAATCCTCACGTGGACCTTGAAAAGCATGGAATTGAGCTTGGCCCGGATGTTTTGTATGATATTTATAGGAAATTCACAGATGGTTCAATACCCGTTGAGGAAATGCGCGCGTATTTTGAAGGATATGGGATGCATATTGGCCATCCGAGCGATGCATTAATGGCTGCGCACATCCGCAGGATTTTCGGCCAGCATGAAGACGGAATGATTCTTCACATTGGTGGAATCTTTCACATGATTGAGCTTGGCGAAGCTCCAACATTACTCAGACTTTTGAAGGATTTGAATCCTGAAAGGCTTCTGCTGGCTGATTTTTAAGCGGTTCAGAGTCTTGGGTCCGATAAAACGAAGTATTCGTTTTAGTCCACCACCTAACAGCCAATTGCCAGTAGCCTTTATTTATAAACCTTTCTCTCAATAATTCACTTTACCGAATTTTATCTCGGGCATCCCTCGTTATTGAGGGCAATGCAAACAGCGTTTCGAGTTACGCATTTGGAGTTTCGTCGTTGCAAAACGCTAAACGCAAGAACTCAAAACACAACCAAACAGGGAACTGTTATGACAGACATAAGGAGACCCAGAAGGGGTTCTATGGCGTTCAGGCCGCGAAAGCGCGCGGCAAGGCAAGTGCCTGATGTTTACTGGCAGTCATGTGATTCAAAACGCGTGCTTGGATTTGCAGGTTACAAGGCAGGAATGACTCATGCTTCTTATATTGACAATTCCGAATCACCTACAAAAGGTCAGGAAGTTGTCGGTGCGGCAACAGTTATCGAAGTTCCACCCCTTTACGTTTACGGAATCAGGTGTTATTCAAAAGGCTATGGTGCACAAAATGATTCTATTGGAGATATTCTGATTTCCGATTCAAACATTCTCAAAGTTTTAGGTGCAAAAAAGGCAGAGCCAAAGAAATTTGATGAGGCCAAAGCAACAGATGTGCGCCTTTTGGTGTACTCGCAACCTGATAAAACCCGCATCGGAAAAAAGCATGTTGAAAAATTCGAGCTTGGTGTTGGCGGAAAAGATGTAGCAGAAAAACTCGAATATGCAAAATCACTTCTTGGAAAAGAACTAAGAGTAAAAGATCTTTTCAAACCAGGAGAGTTCCTTGATGTTATTGCGGTTACAAAAGGAAAAGGCTGGCAAGGTGCAGTAAAAAGATTCGGTGTTTCTCTTCAAAGGCCAAAGGCAACTGGAAAAAGAAGGCATGTTGGTACTCTGGGTCAATGGCATCCTGCATATGTATTGTATACGGTGCCACAAGCAGGACAAATGGGCTACCATACAAGAACAGAATTAAATAAGTTTGTGCTCAAGATAGGTGACAAGCCGGAAGACGTAAATCCTTCAGGAGGATTTTTGCAGTACGGATTCGTAAAAAATGATTATCTGCTACTTAAAGGTTCTATTCCAGGTCCAGTTAAGCGTCTCGTCAGGCTCAGGCTTGGTGTCCGCTCAGGAAATGTCCAGCCAAAGGACCCGACGGTTTCGTTTGTTTCGGTTGCCTCACTACAATAATAGGTGTTCATGATGAAAGCAGAAATATATTCTCTTGACGGAAAGCACGTGCGTGATGTCCAGCTTCCGGCACAATTCCAGTATCCGTATCGTGATGACCTCATAAAACGGGCAGTTCTCAGCGAGGAAAGCCGAACATTCCAGCCAAAAGGTTCATATCCTCTTGCAGGTCTTGAAACAAGTGCGAGATACAAAGGGCGCAAGGAGGATTTCGGTACAGTAAAAAACAAGGGTATCCCGCACCTTCCGCACGAAGTTCTTCCAAAAGGGCAACTTGGAAAAGTAAAACGTGTCCCGCATTCAGTGAAGGGACGAAGAGCCCACCCTCCTAAGGCAACAGAAAAACTTGTCGAAGAAATGAACAAAAAAGAATATACTCATGCTTTTTGCAGTGCGTTGTCTGCAACGGCAAATAAATCTGTTGTATCCGCGAGATGCGTCGCAAATTCTTTAGCTGTTTCTTCCATTTCTTCTCTTCCGTTTATTCTTGAAAATTCCTTCGAAAACCTGAAAAAAACAAAAGATGTCGAAAAGGTTTTTGTTGCATTGAAAATTTCCGCTCTTGTTGAAAAATCAAAAGAAAAAAGCAGTGCAGTTTCTGGTGTAAGGCACAGAACTGTCAGGACAAAAGTTCCGCGTTCGGTCCTTGTTGTTGTCGGAAAGAAATGCGATGCAATAAAGGCTGCACGAAATTTGTCTGGTGTTGATGCAGTTGATGCAGAAGGGTTAAAGGTCCTTCATCTTGCTCCGGGTACACATGCCGGAAGAATAACTGTTTTCACGGAAAGCGCATTGAGCGCTCTGGAAAAGAGGTTGAGTTCATGATACTTTTAGCTCCAATCAAAACGGAAAAATTCATTCAGCAAATCGAGTATGCTAATACAATTGTATTCAAAGTAGACGTGCGGGCCACAAAACAAAATGTCAAGGATGAAATTGAAAAAACATTTGGCGTAAAGGTCGCGGATGTTCGCACATATATCTCTCCAAAAGGGGAAAAGCACGCATTAATCAAGCTTGCCGAAGGTTCAAAGGCAGAGGATATTGCAACGAAATTGAAACTCGCATAACGGTGAACAAATGGGAAAAAGATTAAAGCAGCAAAGAAGGGGAAAAGGAACGCCACGATACCGGGCACCAACAGCCAGATTCAAGGCTGATCTTTCTTACCGTTCTTATGATGATGTTGAAAAGACGGGAGTTTTGCGTGGACAGGTGCTGTTATTTATCGACGACCCGGCACGTGATGCACTGCTCATGAAAGTAAAATATGATAATGGAGAAACCGGATTGCTTTTAGCTCCGGAAGGGATTGCAATTGGCGATTCTGTTGATGCAGGCGCGCAGGCAAGGCTTACAATGGGAAGTGTTCTTCCTCTTTACAGGCTCCCTGATGGTGCTTATATATATAATATAGAAAGAAATGCAGGAGATGGCGGAAAATTTGTCAAGGCGCCAGGTTCATATGCTAATATTATTTCAAAGGAAGGCGGAATAGTTTATGTTAAATTGCCGAGCAAGGCAGTAGTAACTCTTTCGAACGAGTGCAGGGCACAGCTTGGCCTTGTTTCGGGTGGAGGGCGAGGGGAAAAGCCTTTGCTTAGGGCCGGTACTGCTCACTACAAATACAAGGCAAAAAACAGAATGTGGCCTAAAATACGTGGTGTTCATATGGCTGCATACAATCATCCGCACGGCGGAAAGCAGCACCACGTAGGAAAGCCGACGACTGTTGCAAGAGGCGCACCTCCTGGTTCAAAGGTTGGACACATCGCAGCAAGATCCACTGGACGAAAAAAGGCAAAGGTTACAGCAGACGCAGCGGAAAGACGTTAGCATTTTACAAGATTACAAGATTTGGTGATATCCGATGAAAAAAGAATCATTTAAGGGGTTTGAACCGGAAAAGATTCCGTCAATTACATTGGACGAGTTTACGAAGATGACTACTTCACGGAACAGACGCACGATCAAGAGGCTCAACCAGAATCCGCGCCTGAAGAATTTCATGAAGAAAGTCCGCGAAGTTCTTGTGAAGAATCCAAAGAAGCTAATAAAAACTCATATTCGCGATGCAATTATCATTCCAGAATGGATGGGTGCTGCATTTGGCGTTTACAATGGAAAGGAGTTCAAGCGGGTTGATGTAACCTGGGATAAAATCGGAAAAAGACTTGGGGATTATTCCCATTCATGTTCGCGTGTTCTGCATTCCGGTCCGGGTGTAGGGGCTACACGAGGAAGCAAGTTCGTTCCGCTCAAGTGATGGGTGTTGTGTTATGTATTCCTGTAAAATTCCAGAAGACAAAAAAGACATGTTCGCTTTCGCGCTTGCCAATGGAATTGAGGCTTCGTACAAGGATCTCTGTGAAGTATGTGGGCGAATCAAGGGTAAACGCACCAGTTCGGCTCTTTCACTTCTTGAACGAGCAGCAGAAGGAGAAATTCCAATCATGTTCAAAACTTACAACAAAAGACTAGGCCACAGGAGAGAGCTTGGCGGGAAGAAAGGAAGATACCCGGAAAAAGCCGCAGGTCTTGTTCTGAAAGTTTTGAAAAGTGCAATTGCGAATGCAGATGTTGTTGGTCTTAACGAAGAGCGAATGATTTTCCATGCAGCTGCCAACAAAACCTTCACTTATCCCAGGCTTTCGCCAAAGGGAAGACGTAACAGAGCTAATTACGAGCTTGCTAAGATAGAAATCGTGCTCAAGGAAGTTGTGGAAACTCCGAAAGAAAAAAAGGAACAGAAAAGAGCAGAGCAGAAAGCAAAGTCGGATGTGAAGACCGATGTGAAGGCCACTGTGCAAAAGGAAGTGTCTGATGCAAAGGGTGTGGTCAGAAAAGAAAAATTGAAAACCGAAGAGAAAAGTCTGATGCAACGAATGGAATCGGATCAAAAGATTTGAAATCCGACGAAGTGAAGTGACTTTATGGTCTACGAGAAAAAATTTATTGATGAGCCGATCGGCAAATACAAAATGATGAAATTCCTGGAAAAGGCACTTGAAAATGCCTGGCTTGCAGGAGTTGACATCCAGAGAACCCCGCTCGTTACGCGCATAACACTAGAAGTAATGAATCCCGGAAAAGTCATTGGAAGGAAAGGACGTTTCATCAATGATTTAACCGAGGCAAT
Organism: Microcaldota archaeon; assembly: GCA_013331535.1. Lineage (GTDB taxonomy): Archaea > Micrarchaeota > Micrarchaeia > Anstonellales > Bilamarchaeaceae > UBA10214 > UBA10214 sp10214u. Next base: position 7,213 of record DUGF01000017.1, read on the forward strand.
CAAAACTGAGTTCGGAATAGAAAATCCACAGATAAGCGTTGTTGATGTTCAGAACCAGTATCTTGAACCGCGTCTTGTGGCAAAGAAGGCGGCAAAATATATTGAAATGGGTAAGAAGGTAAGGCAGGTTATGCATTTCCTTCTTCGCGAGATTCTTAAGTCTGGTGCGCTTGGTGCAGAAATTGTCGCGTCAGGAAAGATCGGTGCAAAAGGCGCTCGTGCAAAATCACTTCATGTTTCAGCGGGTTATATTCCAAAAGCAGGTGAGCCTGCAAGGCTTGTCCGTGAGGCACATGTAAACGCGCTCACAAAATCCGGAATTATTGGAGTTCTTGCAAGGATTGTTCCTCCGGGAACCGTGTTTCCTGATAAGGATTCTTCCAAAGCAGTTATTATTCCAAAGGTCATAGAAGTTGCGGATGCGCCGGTCTCCAGAAAACCTGGAATGATTCCAGGCTCTCAACCGGTGACTACTAAATAATGGTGAAAAACATGGCTATACTTCGTGCTGGAGATATAAAAAAATTAACAAAAGCAGAAATGCTCAAAAAGCTTGAGGAGCTTTCAAAGTCTCTTCTGGAAGTCGGGGGCAGCAATAAAAAAAGGCCAGTTAAAACGGCAATTGCTCGGCTCAAGACATTCATTTCAAAAGCAGGTTCTGAAGATGGAAAGGCAAAGGTACCTGAACAGAAAAAGCAAGCATTTAAAAAGAATTCATGACGAAGTATAAGTTTTACTACGTAAATCTGATGTTTGTGTATTTGTGATATATTATATTGTCGAGGTTTGTATTAATGAGTGATATATGCAACAAGTGTGGAATGCTGAAGGATCTCTGCGTTTGCGAGATTCTGGACAAGCAGGAGACCGCAAAAATAAAAATATATACTACGTCAAAGAAGTTCAAAAAATTGGTTACTGTTGTCGAGGGTTTGGACCCCGTGCATCTGGATGAAACCGCAAGTCGTCTTAAACACGGTCTTGCGTGTGGAGGGACTGCAAAAGACGGCATAATCGTGCTTCAGGGAAACCATAAAAAACGGATTCCCGAGCTTCTTGTCAAGTTGGGTTATCCCAAGGAGATTATTGAAGTAAAATAATAATCTGAAGTGGTATTTTTTATATTCCATTTCCTTATAGGATTCCATCCAAGGTGATTTTTATGAATGAATGCACTGATAAGAACTGTTATGTTCATGGCTCTGTCCGCGTGCGCGGAGGAAGGTTCACTGGTAAGGTTGTCAGTGACAAGGGGAAAAGAACTGTAATTGTAGAACGAAGCGGTATTCGTTTCATAACCAAATACCAAAGAAGGGCAAAGATCCGTTCAAAAACACCAGCGCACAATCCCGATTGCGTAAATGCAAAAGAAGGGGATATAGTCAACGTTGGTGAAACAAGAAAATTAAGTAAGACAAAGGCATGGACTGTTCTCGAGGTTCTTAAACCTGAGGCACAATAATTTACGTATATATAGAGGGAAAATCATGAAAGGACTCACATCAAGCGTAACTCGTGCGTTGACAACTGGCTCGTATGTTCCTTGCCAGGATAACAGCGGGGCAAAGGAAATATTCATAATTGGAATTCCAGGAATGGCTGGGACCAGGAGAAGAAATGCTGGTGCAGGCGTTGGTACAGTTGTTACTGCGTCAGTAAAAAAAGGAAATCCCGATATGATCAAAAAAGTAGTGAAAGCAGTTATTATAAGGCAAAAAAAAGAATTTCGCAGACCAAATGGAATGCGGGTTATGTTTGAAGACAATGCCGCAGTACTTATCACAGAAGATGGTCTGCCGGTTGGAACAGAGGTTAAAGGTGTTGTTGCAAGGGAAATATATGAAAGATTTCCAAAGGTGTCTGCAGTATCCGCAGGTATCCTATAAAGTTATGTCCATAATTGGTGACGTTTATGAAACCTGATACAGAAAGAACAAAACGATATCATGCAAAATTGCACAAAAAGCGCGATTTTCTTCACGTTCACATAGCAAAAGAGCTGCGCAAGAGCATGAAGTCCAAGAAGAGATCGATTCTTGCAAGAAAGGGTGACAGCGTAAAAGTTATGCGTGGTTCATTCAAGGGAAAAAACGGAAAAATCTCAAGCATTGCTACACTCAGATGCAAAATATTCATTGAAGGTTTCAATAGGAAAACTCTTCGTGGAAAGGAAGTTCCAGTTCCATTCGAGCCATCAAATCTTTTGCTCGTTGGAGTGGAAATGAGCCAATCGCGAAAGGAGCTTTTCCAGGAAGTTAAAGCTCAGGAAGTTAATAAAGAAACCAAGGAAGTTAAGGAAACCAAAGTCGCAGAAGCCAAGGTTCTGGAATCCAGGACTTCGGCAAGTGGGTGATGATTTTATGTCAAAGAAAGGACGATCGTTTCATATGAAAAGGCTTGCGGCTCCAAAAGCCATACCGATCACAGACAAGAAGGCGCATACTTGGATTATGAAGCCAGAGCCAGGACCGCATTCAAGTTTGCATTCAATGTCTGTTACAGTATTCCTAAGAGATATTCTTAAGGTTGCTAGAACCTCAGCTGATGTAAAGAAAGTTCTTTCAAAAAAACTTGTTTATGTTGATGGTGTGCCCCGCGTTTCTGAAAAATTTCCAATTGGTTTCATGGACGTGGTAAGCTTCCCGTCACTGGAAAATTATTACAGAATCGCACTTGATTTCAAGGGACGACTTGTACCTGTTGAAATTTCAAAGGATGAAGCTACTAAAAAAATCTTAAAAGTCACAGGAAAAACAACTGCTCCAAAAGGAAAAATTGCGCTTTCATTCCATGATGGAAGATATCTGCTTGGCGACAATAACGTTCATGTTGGTGATAGTGTTGTCGTTGGTTTGCCTTC
>DUGF01000076.1 GCA_013331535.1 Microcaldota archaeon
AAGAGCGTTACCGTGGAATAAAAAGGCAGATGACTGAGTCAAAAAGAAAGCGAATATAAATCAAGCCAGCGAATAAAAACACAATGAACATTGAAAGCAGAGCATACGAAGAATTGAACAAACGCTGGAAGGCAACATGCAGACTTGTCATTGGCGGCGAAGTCGGAGAACTTGAAGACTTTGGGAGATGGCTTTCCGAATTGAACGAACCAGAGTTTCACGCAAAATCAACTTCTGGAACAGAAGTTATGCTGCCTTCTTCAAACTACATTCAAGACTCCCGGTTTACCTTCTTAGATGAAGTAAATTTCAACAAAAAGTTCGATCCACTTAATATAAATGAGATAAAGGACGTAGATTCAATAGTAGAAGCATTGCAAGAGCGATTTGTTTACTGCGGAAATATCGTTCTTGGAAACTCTGGTTTTGTCGAAAAAAGTACTAATATCACAGACAGTTTTTACATTTACAAGTCAAATACTGTAGAATACTCGAATTACGTTGCGTTTGCAGCTCTTACACGCTACTGTGAAAACGTTTTCGGTTCAGATGTACTTGGCTATTCCAACTATTGCATCTGGGGAAAGTACGGCTTCAAGAACGTGAGGTCGCTGGAATTCATGAGATGCCAAAGTTCCTATGATTGCTATTACACATACAATCTTCACAATTGTTCTGACTGCTTGTTTTCCTTCAATCTACAAACCAGGAGAAATGTGATTGGAAACCTGGAACTTCCAAGAGACAAGTATCTGACCGTGAAAAAGAAACTGCTGGAAGAATTGAGAGAAGCGCTTGAGAAAAATAAACGGCTGCCAAATATTTTTGAAATTGTCGGGAACGACAAGCCCACGAACGCAAAATTGAATGTAAAGCCAAAAAGCAATGCAAAGCAGGATATGAAAGAGATTGAAGATGCTTTTTCTACGGTCACTGGATTAGTGCTGAATAGGAAGCTTACGGGATTGGAAAATTACTCAGACTGGCTTAAGAAAAATGTTGGAGGAATAAGCATGGAAAAGTCGGCGTTGAGCAATGAATCCGTGCTGATTGGGGAGTACTCTCTTTCTTCAGTAATGCCCAGAAACAAACTAATAAGCGAGGAGGAAAGTCTGGTTGCGGGTGAGCTGCACATACAGGAACAGGAAGCAGGCCAACTAGGGTTGAACAATGCCAGCGAACTTCTGAGCGGAGTAGCGCTTTTCCCTGGAGAATTCCATTTCGGAACAAACGAAAACGTGATTGAATGCGATACGTCTGGATTCGCCTCCAACTGTTACCATACATCTGTAGCCAGAGACTCTAAATACGCTGCATATTCCTGGTGGCCAAAGGATTCGGAATATATCTTCGGTAGCAGGATAGTGCATGATTCTGCATTTTGTATTAAATGTTATAATTCAAACCGATTGCGCGGTTGTTTTGAAGTTGATAACTCACGTAATTGTTCTGGAGCCTACTTTTGTCATAATGCCGAAAGCATTCAGGATGGATTGTTTTGTTTTAATGCTAAAAACAAGGCGCGTGCCATAGGAAACATGGAAATTGAGAAGGACGGATATATTGCCTTAAAGACAAAACTTCTAGAAGAAATAGTAGGCGAACTTGAAAGCAACAAAAAAATTAAGTGGGACATATACAACATTGGCCGAAAAATGTCGCTTTAGTCATGAGAATTATTTCCTCATCTTTCTAACCACTACAAACACTACAATAAGCCCGATTACTGCAAACCCACCGAGCAGGAATATTGAAATCTCCCCTGCAGGTTTGACATCAATTGTTACTTCTGAATCATCAAATCCTGATTTTTGCAGAATTAATTTTGAGACACCAGTCTTAGTACCAGTAAGATTCACACTTCCAGTGCTTCCAGAGTATGTTTTATCCTGAAAAATTGCATTGAAATTAAGCACTGGCTCTCCATTCTCATCCTGGACTACGATTTCAAAAGACTTTCCCTCTTGCACAGCACTTGGGAAAACAACCTTGAACTTTCCTTTTGTTGCATCTGCACTGCGTACCAGGGTTACTCCGGAGTATGGCAACTTATCTTCTCCCGCAGCATCTCTTATTTTGCAGTCCATGGTGTTCAGATCAAATGGAAGCGAATTCGGATCAAGAACATACGTCCACTTGCCATCAACAACCTCAAGCTTCTGCCACTCGCCTTCGTTTATCCTAAAAAATGCCTGCAAGGCACCATATTCAGAAAACGCGCTTCCCTTTACCAGCACCTCACGATAACCGATAATAGATTCCGGCTCTGGATAATCGATAGTGCACGCGCGCTCTGTGGAAATAGCGGAAATTTTACCATCGTGCGTTCCGAAGACAACTGATTTTCCATAAATAACCGGATCATGTACCCATCCTTTGGCAGGGTATTTCCATATCATTTGTCCGCTTTCCGCGTCTATTGCATAAAGATTGTTATCATTGCTTCCAACAAACACGACCTGAGTTCCTCCAAGAGTTCCGAGTGCAGGAGTGCTTTGCACCGCCTGTTTTGTCTGATACTTCCATTTCAAATCTCCGGAATTGGAATCAAGCGCATAAACATTGCCATCATTGCTTCCAAAATAAATAAGCTCTCCTTCGATAGATGATGTAGACATCACCCATCCACGGGTCTCAAAACTCCAGCGCGGGTAGCCATCACTCAAATCATAGGAATAAAAACGGTTATCCAATGCTCCGATATAAATAACTCCAAAATCAACTACGGGATTTGATTTCCAGAAATCCGGTCCGTTAACAACCCATTCTATTTGTTTTTCATTTTTCATTGCGATTAACTTTTTTCCTGCACCGAAAATAATATATTTGTCGTTCACTGTTGGAGCAGTCATTGTAACATTGGAAAGATTATAGAGAATTTCGATATTACCGCCCTTATCTATAGCAAGAAGACCGCGGTTAGTGGTTGCATAAATACGAGTTCCGGAAGCAACCCCATAAACATAAGCACCAAGGTCAATATTGAATTTCTCCTCTCCTTTTTTGTTGTATGCTACAAGATGACCGTTGCTTGAACCTGCCACAACAACATCACTGAAAAGAACCGGCTGTTTGACATATCCGCCGATTTTCTTTGCCCACATTACTTTTCCATTTGTAGGATTAACAGAATAAAGATATCCGTCCTGGGAGCCAACCACAAAATTGCCAGACATTAAAAGCGGCTTGGTGGTTACAGGGCCGTCTGCACTAAAGACCCATAAAACCGTAGAGAACGAGAGGGAAAACAGCAAAAATGAAAGAAACAATGCAGATAACGTC
>DUGF01000021.1 GCA_013331535.1 Microcaldota archaeon
CCTTACGTCCGTACATTTCGCGCAACTGGCCAATGCAAGGCAACCCAGCAATATCAGAGCAGTGCGCGGCATTTCCATGTCACTCCCTAAATCACCCTACAATTTAATGATTTCGCGGCCTGACCCCATAGTCGCCTCTGGAAAATTATTCGGAGAGTAGACCCCTTTAGTTCTGACACCATTGTTTCATTGCTATGGCTTGTGAGTGCGGGATGTTTCAAAGATTGAGTCGACAAGCCGACTACAGCTCGAAGTAATTCTGGCCAAAACTTTAATTTGCTCGCGACACGCGGGGCTAGGAGATGGATGGGGATAATTGATTGTATGGTCAACCTCACCCCAAAGTTCTTCAGCTAATGTTCTAACTTGAATTTCGCAGCTACTATCAGTACGTTTGTTCGGCTTAATTATGTAATGAACGCTTGTATACATTGTGGGGCTGTTTATCGTTTTGATTCCGAGGCTATTGAAGTAACCCCGATTTTCGTCGTCCCAAGTGCGTGCCGATGGCTCTTCGATAATGGTATAGCGATATTCTTCTAGGACTGCGCGCAATTCACGGTCTATGTCGCCCATTTGATGCGTATGCAAATGGAGAATTCGATATCCTGCGAGATCGTTAATTTGAGAAAATAGATTTTTATCAGTAATGTTAAATTCTTCTTTACCCTCCTTTGCACTCAACATTTTTCGATGGAGTTTATCAAGAAGATGATTGCTATCCTTCACACGAAATTTGGTGGAGTGCACATACTTCATTAGTGCCGGAGTCCCTTGAATAGCAATATTAAGTGATTGATCATCGTCTCAAATAGACTGCGGCTTTGATCGAATTGCGCCACCAGTTTCGCTGCAAGCTTGCGATCTCCTGCCGTGAGGGATGCCCGCTTTTTTTCCACTTTAGACCTCATCAACTCGCGCGATGACCTTCTGCGCAAAGTCACGAAACGCAATTCTAGCTTCATCCTTTAGGTTTTCCGTGCCGCCCTTCACCTCTTCCATTGCAACACCTTGTGCCTGCGCAAGGTTCGCGATTGAAGTGAAGTCTTTAATTTGGCCAAGCTTGAATTGACTAATGGTTCCGCGTGCCAGATCTGCGTCAACTTCCCTAAGAACAGATATGACATCACTGAATACATGGCGCTCCAATTGTCGTGCATATTCTTTATATGCGTTTGAGAGGTCTCCTCCATACATTCTGAAGCGCTGCAAAACATAACCTAAGAAGATTGGTTTTCCGGGAAGCAATCCGACATCGTTTGGTGCCAGAGAAGAAATTAAATTCCAGTCCTTAATCCAATTTGCGACAGAATGCCCAAGTGTTTTTAAAGCACGAGTGGAAAAATAGTCACATGCGGCGGGTACAATGAAAAAGTCACAATCTAAGAGGATCGCCCTGTTTAGTGGGCCAATGTTTGGTCCAATATCATAGAACACGAAATCTGCTTTAGTTTCTTTNNTCTTTTACGCACTTGGTAACTACATCTGCAAGTGCTGTGGTTTCTACAAAGCCTCTGATTTTTCTTTGGAAGCAATCAGTCCATGACTGATTCAGATTAAGCTCATATTCGGACAAACGAATATCACCTGGTATTAGAAACACTCCGTCCGCTCGTTCATGGGGAGAAATTTCTTTTGCTTCCTTTCCAGCCTGAACCAAAGGACGTAATGCAGACCAAATCGTTTGACCATTCTTCCCTTCTGCTTCGTCAAGCCATTTGTCAACGACGGTTGCATCAACCAAATATGATGTCAAATTACACTGAGGGTCGGAATCAACTAACAGCACTGTCTTTCCCAAATCTGCCAAAGCAAAAGCGAGGTTTACAGTAAGGGTTGTCTTGCCCACCCCCCCTTGTGATTGAACAGGGCAAGGCGAACACACTTACTAGACTTTGCTCGGTCTGATCGCATCGAAATTATCTTAAGCTATGCCGTCTTCGGCTTGCGTTTTTTGATTGCCCTTCTAGTCCGAAGGGATCGGAGAGCTTCAGTAGCCGCTTCCCTATCTGGGAGCATCTCGACGTATTTTTCGCCTGCGGAACTGATTTGTTTATTACCCTTAGTGCCCGCAACCAGATAACCGTCCCTAGTTGCGTTCTCTACAGCGGCCGATGGATTTGAAAGTTTTGGCTGCGCCGCTTCAGTGTTAAGTCCGCTAATGTCGACGGTCTTAAAGTGTGGTGTTTCGCGATAATGTGTAAGGTAATAGGCTAAGCATGTAACACGATCACCATCCGTCACCGGATGTTTATCTCGAATAAACTCTTTTGGGGAAAGTGTTCGATCACGCGAAAAATCTGTAGGTGAAGTACTTAAAAATGAACTTTGGAGTACCTTGGCATGGGTAGGCAAGTGCGCATCCCGTTGAGACGGAATTGCGAGAAATGTTTGGACTGAATGGAGCACGCGCTGCTGCGCATCGGGTTCCAATTTTTTTAACAATCCAACTATAGTGGATAGAACTTCGACATCATCCATAGGTTGCTTTCTTAATTACAGAACATTGCTTCGATAAAATTGTGCGTAGAATTCAATGAAACCATGCCAAAACACAAAACGTTTCCATTTAATATTTATTATGCGAATCTTTCAAAGTTTGTAGGAAGGTAAAGATAGGTAATTCAACCTCGCCAAGCAAAGTATCCTCGACGTAATGGTCTCTGTCAAACGCCCATCTGCAAGACTTGGGTAGACAGATTTTCACTGGTTGGCGAGCAAACAACCACAGCTTGAAAGTTGAACGCCCGCTTTAACACTTTCCAATCACTTCACATCCACTGTTAACTGCCGCTCAACATCCCCAACCCCCAAGCCACACCGAACCCCGTCACGTCGCT
>DUGF01000006.1 GCA_013331535.1 Microcaldota archaeon
CTGCGTAAACTACTATCAGGAATACCAATATGGTAAAGATAAACGGCAACAGAACCAAAAGCGCGCCTGGGATAGCCTCTGCGCCCCCGGTTGCCATTACTTCCATCACACCACCGGCTCCTCCGATAAGACTCATCAGCCCTCCGATTATTGCTACTGAAACACCGGCAGCTATGAACAGACTGATACCACTTCCGATTCCATATTTGGAAACTATTTCATCAAGATACTGCAGAATTATAGAACCGAGTGCAATCTGGAATACAACAATAAGAGGAGTGAAACCTCCGACAACTGGCACAAGGAAAACCCTACTAGTCCATACGAAAATTGCGGCTTCCACCAGTGCAAGAACTATTGCCAGCACCTTTTGTGCCTCGTGGAATTTCTTCCTGTCGTTCTTATCCTGAAGATTAAGATTTATGAGTTTTGCACCCACAAAAAGCTGAAGAAAAATTGATGCCAAAACAATCGGTCCAATACCTGCTGTAAGAAGACTGCCTACTTTTGATGCAGTAATCGTCTGGAGGAAATCAAATGATTCGAATTTTGAACTTACACCGATTACAGTAACATTATACATGATAAAGAATATGATAAGCGTTACCGCGGTCCAAGTAAGACGCTCATTCGTTGAAGGAGGCCTTTCCGGGGGCTTGATCGTTGGAAGCATTTTCGAGACTGACGATAAAATATCTATAACACCCATGGGAAAACCTCATATCCTCATAACGTCGTAAAACAATTGGACGTTGTAAAACAATTGGTGAAAAAGGATTAAAGAGAGTTTGTTTTTAAAGGTTGGGTTTTTATTTTTGGGGCCAGTGCAATTTATGCGATCTTGCTTATCTCCCCGCCTACTTTCTTAACTTTCTCCTCGCAGTTCTTGCTCCATGCAAGTGCCTTGATGATTACTGCATGATTTATCTTTCCAGTGGAGAGGACCTTTCCTTCAAATGAAAATGCGAATTTTCCGTCCTTTTTCTCCAATTGATCAAGAACTGCCTTTCTGTCAATATCGTAAAGGTGAACTACCGGCATTTTCACACGCAAACCTGGAGGCCTATGGAAACCATGTTTTCCGAAATAGTCCGGATCATTAACAGTTATCCATGTGAATTTGTGCTTATGTAGTCCAGCATTTCCTCTGCCTCCGCGATTACCGCTTCCTCTGCGATTCTTTACGTTTCCGCAGCCAAAGAATCTGCTACCGAGCCTTTTGGATTTTTGAGTTGTTTTTCGTCTGGATGGCATAAGTGTTCACCTTGAGTTTAGATTTACATCATACTTTTGAGCAATACATCCATATTTGGTCTTTTTCCCAGATCACCAAACGGATATGAAAGCTTTAGGTTTTTCCATCCCTTTCTGGGAGGATGAAGCCTGAAAACAGGGTTGGCAAACTCTTTTACTTTCTTTTTGTCGCCAAAAACATCCTTTGCAAAGGAGTGGATTTCCCCTTCCTTGTGAAGCGAGATTAATTTCGCGGAACCTTTTGTCCCGCGCTTTACAAACAATGCACCCAATGCTTTTTCGGAAACTTCTCCGAATGCAATGTAGTCGCGTACAATGTTCAACATGCCCCTAAGCTGCGGGTTCATGTGAAAGAACACGCAGTGATTTGGCTTNNAAAGTCTTTCTTAGTTTTGGCTTTACGCTGCGGATTCCGCGAACGCGGACGATTGCGAATAGTTTTTTATCGAGTTCCATTAATATCACACCCAAATTTACGATATTGCTTTGTTACAATATTAGTTTACCCTTGGCTTAAGCCTGTTGATATTATCAAGAGCATTCATCGTTGCCATTGCCATGTTAAAGACATTCTTTCCGCCAGTGGTAGCACTCCATATATCCTTTACCCCTGCCATGCCCAACACAGTGCGGACAATCTTGTTGCCTGCAAGACCAAGTCCTCTTGGAGCAGGCTTTAACGTGATAATTGTACTTCCCTCTTTCCCAACAGTTTTCTGAGGAATTGAATGCTTGTGCGTGCATTTGCACTCCCAGCTTCCGCATCCAGAACCTACAGTTATCATACTTCGTTTCGCATTTCTGGTGGAGTATTCCATTGCCGGCTTCATTTCAGAGCTTTTTCCAACTCCGATACCAATATGACCGTTCTTATCGCCAACAACAGTAACCACACGAAACTGGGTTCTTTTACCCGAGTCAGTTACACGCTGTGTGCTGCAAACAGAAATGGTTTCGGATTCTATATTAGGAAGAATAACATCTATGATTTCGGGTTCAAGGATCGGCTTTCCTAAGTCAGCAATTTGCTCAAGAGTAGTTATTTCACCATTCTTGACTCGTCTTCCGATTTCGGTTTTCGGATACCAACCTTCCTTGTCAATTACCTTGAGTTTTTCAGACATATAAATATCACCATATTTCAGATAATGAACGAGATCATGAAGCCAGTTTCTTCTTCGCTGATTCGAAGTCAGACTTCAATTTATCCGGAACTGCACTAAGTTTCGGAATTTCAAGCACGCCCTCACCAATTTGGGTGGAAAGTCCGGCATCAACAACTCCCTTAAGCGCCGATAACAAAATACCTCCCTTTGAGGGAAGTGCAAGACCAAAATCAACTACGAAATCGGTTATGTTTTTCTTTTTTGCCTCTTTTCCGGCATAAAGACCAGCAAGATATGCAGTGTAGACGTTCCGCTTTGAAGACCAACCAGCTAGTTTTTTCAGTTGAATTGGACCTACTGCGACGAGAGTTTTGTCGCCATTCGACTCAAATGCAACAAACTGAACAATAATACCGGAATTACTTCTTCGCACTACCAGACGAGTTTTCCCGCTTTTCACGAGTGCAAGCCTTTTTGCGTAATTGGTTTTCCCTTCGCGTCTTCTTCGGAAGAGAATCGAGTAAGTTGGTCCTTTTGCTCTAGCCATAAAAATTTCACCTTAGTTTTTGCATATTTAAATTTTTATACTTGAACGGATGTCATGAACGACGCTTCGTTCATGAGCATGCTCGTGATCGTTGCGACGATCGCGACAACGCCGTTCAATGTCATAAGTATCACACATCATTCTTTCTTTTTTGTCTCGGATTTTTTTGATTCTGGTTTGGCAACCTTGCTCTCTGGTACCTTAACTGGTTTTGGTTTTTCCGGAGTTTTTTGTTTTAAAATGCGTGGTTTGGATTCTGGATAGGTATCCTTGCCGGCATTCAACAACCCGTTTTCCTTTAGGAACAGAAAAAGTGCTTTTTTGCTTCTGAACATTCCGCTTTTTATTTTCATGTAAATCTGGCGTTTTTCTTCTTTTTTAAGTGCGCCGCTTTCAATGAGTTCTCTCCAGAACTTTCTCTGGGAACGCACGCGCTGCATCCAGGCCTTTTTTCCAGGCGCACGGGAGTTTGCTGTTCCTTTCCTGCTTCCCCTTCCACGTCTGCTTCGATCTTTCTTACTGCGGACTCCTTTCAAAGGAAGTATATAGAAAACTTTATCGCGTATCAGGTTTTTCACATCCGCACGGGTAAGCGCCTCTGCAGCCCTGCCCAACCCATCAGCACTTATGCGAATCCTGCTCGTTCCAATTCCGAGAATATCGGATGCAAGTCTGCGAACTGTGGAAAACGTCATTGTGAAACAACTCCCTTGACAACAGGTTTAACCGGTGCTTTAATTGCTTCTTTCTTTTCATCTCTCTTCTCGTCTTTCTTCTCTTTTTTCAATTCGGAAACGGCTTTTACGCTCTTTTTTCCTGTTTTTTCAGATTCCTTTTTTTTCATTTCCGCAATGTTTTGTTCGGATTTGAAATTAAGGAGTGTGAGCTTCATTTCGCCTGCCTTTTTTGCAATTTCGGCGCGCTTCTTTCCGCCAACACCGGCGGCTATTCTGATAAGAACATCCTTTAGGTTTGCAAGTTCCTGGATATTATGAACAAGAATCTCTTTCATTCCAAGAGGGTGAAGGAAACGCACGCTCTCGGTGTTTTTATACCCAACACGAGGAGATGCACCAGTGTGTCTTAGTCTCACGCGTTTTTTGTTGTCAATACCCTTTGGCTTTCTCCACCTTCCTTTGACACTTCGCATGTAGAAGGCGTTAAGCACATTGAATTTTGGTTTCCTTTTCTTTGTCAAAGACATAAATATCACACAACAAATATTTCAATTTACTTCAATCATTGCACCTTGTAAAGACCATCCTGGAAGGTTCTCGAATCCTTATTGCGTATCTTCAATCTCAAGCGCATATTCGCAAAGGTCTGCGTAACTGCCTCTTTGTCTGGACCAAATAATTTAACATCCTGACCCTTAACTTCGACTTTGGTAGCTCCGACAATCTTTCCCCTGCGCGGGGTTTTTTCCCCAAGGAAGTTCTTGACTAGAAATTCCTTCCCCTTTATCTCAACCGTGAATGGGAAATGTGCAAACACTGATTTGAGTGAAATGGAATAGCCCTCACTCGCTCCTTTCAGCATATTCGCAACATGAGCACTGAATGTATTTACCAGCATTTTGCTCTCTCCGGAAACCTCAACTTCTTTTCCATTGACTTTCACGGATACATCCGAATGGATTAATTTTATTATCTCTCCACAGGGTCCTTTCACCTTCAGCGAAGAGCCGGAAACATCAACGGAAACCTTATCTGGAATCTGCATAAATATCACGTGTGTAACTTTAATAGTAATTTCAGTAAATATAAGCCAAAAGCCTTCCACCGATTTGCTTTTTTTCAGCATCGGAATTTGTCATTATACCCGCATTTGTTGAAACTATGAGGAGTCCAACGCCGACACCTGGAATGTATTTCTGCTCTGCAACATACCACTCATTTTTCTTGACCGGAAATCTCGGTTTTATGACTCCGCAGTTATTTATCCTGCCGTCAAGATGAACACCGAATTTTCCGCCCCTTTGGTCATCCAAAAAATCATAGTCTTTCAGGTAACCATGGGTCTTGAATATTTCCAGGATGGAACGTGTAAGCTTGGTTGCCTTAACAGTGCATTCTCTCTGCCCAAGCGTCTCATGTGTTTTCAATGTATTAAGCATGTCTGCAATATGATCAACCATATCATTCACCAATTATCCTCCATATTTCCTGAAGCCGATGTCAGCTGCAATTTCCCTAAAGCATCTTCTGCACACACCCAAATGATATTTTCTTATCATCCCGCGGGCATTACCGCAGATACGACACTTTCGGTTTCCTTTTCCTTTGAAACGGTCTTCAAGAGAAACTTTCATATAATCATAACCCCATATAAACAATTTCATATTCCCATAAACATGACTCTTCTTTCCATAAATATTATTCTTCTGCGAATTTTACTCCAAGGACGGATTTCGCAAATTCCTGCGCGCCATCACGGGTAATCCTGTGTGATTTTCCTATTTTGGAGGTCCTGAACCTGCGTTCCTTCACGCGACTTCCACGCCTTCTGAGAGTTACACAGACATCGAAACCAAACATTCCTATTTTCGGGTCGTATTTTGCCCCAGGAAAATCAATGTACTCGGCAATACCAAATGAAAAATTTCCACCAGAATCAAAGTTTGAGGGAAGAAGGAATTTCTTTTTTGCCGAGAGCGCCTTGTCGAGAAAGGTTCTGGCAGCTGTGGAACGCAAAGTAACCTTCGTACCTATTGGAAGGCCAACCCTCAGTTTAAATACCGGGTTTCTTGTTCTGGACTTTGTTTCAACAGGAGTTCTATTTCCGCTCAGTTTACTCAAAAGTTCTTTGGCATAATCAAGCCTTTCGCCCGGAGAGCCAACTCCGATATTAACCGTGACTTTGTCTATCAATATTTCCCGCATGGGATTTGATTTTGAATTTCCGGTTGAATTGGAATTTTCACTCATTTTTATTCCTCCTTACGACCTGATTCTTCTATGGTTTCATCAACAACGAAAAGGTATCTTGCAACTGTAATGAAGTCCCCGCTTTTTGCGCTCATTCGAACTTCTGGAGCAGAACCAGCCTTTCTATGAAGAAACTCATCGAGTTTTGCTATTGTTCCTGCGTGTGCACCTTCACGTACAATACACCTTGCACCTTTCTCAAGACGAAGCACACCGCTCTGTTTGCCAGAAGGCAAACCAACG
>DUGF01000078.1 GCA_013331535.1 Microcaldota archaeon
CGCGAGCGTAAGCGAAGCGCTTTGTTGCAATGATCCGCGCGAGCGCAGTGGTTCTCCGATAGAAATTTAATTCTCAGTGTTTTATCCTAAAACATGGCAAAAAAGAAAATAGCTAAATCGAAGTCTGTAAAAGGAAGAATTTCAAAACCTGAATCAGCGAAGCAAAGGTCAAAACCCAGAGGACAAAATCTCCACGTAGCAAGACTACAGAAAAAACTTAGGAAGATTTCCGCGCATATAAAGAAATGCAAGGAAGACCTTCAGAGTATAATCAGACTAAAACAGATTCAGAGCCAGATTGGACGATAAATTCTCCTATTTCAGGTATTCCTTCAGGCACGAGGTGCACATTCAGTCCTGGTTGGAATACCCGCGCTCCTCATTTTCATTTACATTGGCAGTTATAATACTTGCACCGCCAGCTAAATAAATCTTTGCGGGGTATCTGTTGCCAGACAATTGAAAGGTTGGTTACATGAACACCCANNACCCAATTCATAGAATTCTTAGTCACAAGCGGTGCAATAAAATTCGGAGACTTCACACTCAAGAGTGGAAGGCAGAGCCCGTTCTTTATTTCCACAGGAGTTCTATGCGATGGTTTGTCCAGTTATGAGCTTGGCAAGGCATATGCGGCAAAGATCAATGAAAAATTCGTCGCAGGAAGTGGAAGTGGCGGAGTAAGCGGCAGCAGTGGTTTTGATATAATCTTCGGACCCGCATATAAGGGAATTCCGCTCGCGGTTTCTGTTTCTGTTGCTCTTCAAAAGGAATTCGGAGTAAATAAGCCCTGGCTTTTCGACCGCAAGGAAAAGAAAATCCATGGGGATGCAGGTGTTTTCGTAGGTTGCGAATTGGACAAAGATTCGCGTGTTGTTCTTGTTGATGACGTGATGACTACTGGCGAAACAAAATTCGAGGCAATCGATAAGATAAAATCCTATGGCGCAAAGGTAGTTGGAATTGTAATCGCGGTTGATAGGATGGAAAAGGGAATCCGTCTAAATGCAATAGAGGAATTCACGAATAAGTGCGGGGTTCCGGTTTATCCGATAACCAATGTAAAGGAGATATTTGACTATTTGAGAAACAGAAATGTTGGTGGAAAGGTTTACGTAACAGATAAAATTTACCAGAATTTTATAAAATATAGGGAGAAATATGGGGTTTAGTCGCTAGCTGCTCGTTGCTTTCGTTCAGATCCTTGTCTTCGTAAGCTATTATCACACTCTCTTTCTCTGGCACTGCATCTAAAAATATTAGTGTAATATTTATTTCTCGTTTGTCTTGCATCTGGTGTGAGAGGATTAATATTTTCCCAAGCATTTCTCCATCCGTACTCCGCAAAAGCATATCCCCTCCGAGCTTTTTCCCAATCATTGCTTCGTAAGAATGTATCTGCGTCTGATTCCCATCCTTGAGCTTCTGCGTGTTCTTTTATTCGGGTTCTTTCCAGTTTTTGATATCTTTCCATCTGCTCTTCCCTGCACGCAGTTCTCCATGCTATAAATCCTGTGAGTATTCTGACCGGAGAAAGCTTTGCAACAGTTGTTTTAAATGAAGTCATGATAATTAATGTATTAGGATGGATTTATAATTATGACGGAGATTGGTAAAATTACCCCAACCTTTTAATTTCTCAACTGCTATCTAACCAAGATTCCGATGAAACCACCCAACAAGGCGAGGCGACCCGAAGCGTCTGGTTCTGGTGCTGTCAATGAAAATATTTGTGCGCAGCACTCACCTCACCTTGTTACAGCAGATTTATGCGTCCGATGCAAGGCAACCAAAAAGCTTTGCGGGCTTTCGTTCTGCCCTCTTCTGAGCAAGATTAAGGCGCAGTCCTCAATGTCCAAATCTATCGGATTGGATATGTTCGGACCTTCAAACGAACTATTCGTAGGCAGCGCATTCTATCCTGATGTTTATGCAGGGCCGCTTGTTTCCGCTGTTTCCGCGGAAAGCCAGACCAATGCTGCGGAAACCCGGACACAATCTATTGAAAGCCCGCGTGACCTTTACGGCAAAAGCTATGAGGAGATAATCCGTAATTTCTCTGCAATTCTTCGCGGAAAACAAAAAACTACGGTTACGCGGCGTGTTTCTGATGAAATGCAGGAAGTATCTATCAGCATCCGCGCAGTGGATGTTGAAGTAAAATTCTCAAAAGTTCCAAAATTCGATATGCAATTCTCTTCAGTTCTCCAGCCAATGGGTGCAAGTGCTCCGCTCAGGGAATTCCATCAGGCGGAAAATCCGAAAATTCCTGGAAAAGTTGATTCTGTTATTGGGGAAGGACTTAAGGCAACCGAGGCGCTTTGCGAACTTTCCAACGCGGGCTTTGATAATTATTATCTTTCGCGGATTCTTTCATCCGGTGCGCTCGGAAAAAAAGAAAACCGAAAATTGGTTCCTACGCGATGGGGGATAACCGCAACCGATGACATGCTCGGAAAGCAGATACTTGGAGAGGTGAGGGAGTTTCCTGAGCAAAACGAATTTTTGTTATTCCACAATGAGTTCCTTCATAACCGCTTTTTCGTTCTTTTACTGCCTGGGGCATGGGAGTTTGAAAACTTTGAATCCTGGGCGCCGGAATCTGTCTGGGCCAAAGGAGCAACTGATACGATAACTACTGAAGAATATGAGCCGCATGAAGGCAGGACCACCTATGCGGACAAGCAGGTTGGTGCGTATTACGCAGTTCGTTTGGCAGTTGCGGAATACCTAAACAAAATCAGAAGGCAAGCACGGGTCGTTGTTATCCGCGAGATTGGAGAGGGTTATATTGTTCCTGTAGGTGTCTGGGAGGTAAGAGAGAATGTAAGGCACGCTCTTTTGTCAGCTCCGGAACGTTTCGGTTCCCTGTCAAAATTGTTCACCGCTCTTTCTTCATCTATACGCGTTCCGCTTTCTCGCTATCAGTCTATGAGCAAGATCATGCGTCAGACGAGGTTGGGAGATTTTTTCTGACATGAAAACCCAATCCTTATAAACTATCTCCACTATAAATCTCTGTCATGCCAATGACACCGGCACATCTAAGGGCAGCGCCTCCAAAAGAGGTAATTGCCAGATACAACTCCTTCAGAAGTAAACTTCCAGAATCAGACAAAGTTTTTGTTCCTGATTTTTCAAGTGGAACAGTTTCTTTTATCGGAGAAGGTTCCATACGCTATGTTTTTCGCATTCCATCAGATGAAACACAGACTAAAACAGCTGTTTTGAAAATAGGAAAAGAGTTCTTTCTGCAAACAGAAGCTGATGCAATAAAAGCTAATTTAGGTACTCTGGCATGGCTTGGGTTAGATGCAATTGTAGTTCCAGAAGTTCTTTATGTAATCGGAGATCAGAGAACCGGAGAGCCTGGGCGGGATTATGGTCTGATAAAAACTGATCTTACAGAAGGCGGTTTATATCTGCTTGAGGATGTGACTACTTCTGGCTCTGTTCCAGTGCGCTTACTCACAAAAAAATTCCATGATGATGCTAATACCATAGACCAGGTTTTTGGCCTGGATAAAATAAATATTTTTGCTGCATTAGCCATCAGAAAACTTCTGGACGGGACACCACACTCTCTTTGCTTTTCGGATATGGATAATTTCAGGATAGAATCTGTGGTCAAGGCATAGTCTTTCGCGCATTGTTTGCAGCAGGCCTTTCAAAAGTCCATTCAATTATCTTTTTCGCGGATTCCTGGAATTCCGCTCCGTTCATTGTTCCGCATAAATCTGTCAGTACCTTCACCGTAAAGCCAAGGTCAAACCCATCATAAGCCGAGGAAAGAACGCAAGCTTCCGTATCCGTTCCGCACAAATGAATCTCATTTATTCCTTTCTTGCGGAGCACATCAACCAATCGTTGATTCTTAAATGCTGAAAATGTGTCCTTTTCAAATACGTGCGAGTTTCCGTTGTTTGCAAGTCTGGCAAGAGTAGGATGTATGTCTGTTTCCGGAGGTTCGGTACATTTATCCCATCCATGCGCGAGGAAAAAATTCGATTTTTCATTGTTTACGAATTTAGTGAACAGAACCGCACCATATTCGCTTCCATTCCTGCCAATATACTCTGCAATTCTACTAGGTATGTGTGCCGTATGCTCGTTTATGAAATAGTTCTGAACGTCAATTACAATAAGGGCCTTTTTCATAGAAATCGTGCGGTTTACTTCTCTGCGCTAATGTATTTAAAGATAATCTGTATATGCTCTCCAGAATTTATTTGTGGTGATCTAAATGGAAGACTTTTACTTTGACGGCCGTTCAATTCACAAAAGCGGCGGGGAGTATATCGGGAAAATTGAGTCAAACGCAATCTGCGATGCAACTGGTGGTGAACTTATCTGGATAAAAGAGAACTCAGTTTGCAACAGATATGGAACTGCCCTTGCTACGGTTGAAAAGGGGAATATCTTAAGTACAAGCGGCGGAGAGCTTTCCAGCCTGGGTAATGCAAGGCGCTATTTCGGGAATAGCAACGACACCGAGGATATTTACGTTGCAGCTGCATGGATGTGCTTTGTAAAAGGAATCCGCTAGCGAGATACACTTGCGCTTCGCATCTGCTCGTGCGGATCAGACTCCCAAATCTGCGATAGGGGTCATTTTTATCTTTTTCTCATTATACTCAATAAAACTTGCGACTGTAGTCTAGCAAACCTTTTTCGGAAAAGAAAGAACGAATGCAAATAGAAAGAAAAGGTTTGGACAGTGGTAGGATTCGAGATTGCCAATCTCGTGACCCGGGTTCGAACCCCGGCGGTCGCAAAATTTGTTTTATAACTTTTGGGAACTTCCGAACAAAATTTTATTTCGGTCCTATTGCCTTAAATGTTCAGGGCAAACTCTCCAGCTAGGCTGAACTATAGTAATTGACATAGTAGTAAATGATATAAAAAAGAGTATTTAAATTCGAGGGTCTATGGGGTTTCAGGAAATCAACTATTATTTTACTCAAAAAACTGGGTTTATGCCGCCCTTTACATTTCCTTATAAATTTTCTTTTTGTAATAGATTGTGTTAAGGTGATTTTCAATGCAGGTTACTGTGAAAAAAGGAAATTTTGATATTCCGTGCGATTTGCTCGCTGTTCCGATATTTCAAGGTGTTCAACTTCCAAAGGAGCTTTCCGAGTTTGCAAAGTCAATCCGCAAGGAAGTTTTTGATGGAAAGGAAAACCAGGTTCTTCTTCTGGATACCCTGGGAAAAGGAAAATGGAAATATCTTCTCCTATTCGGACTTGGGGAAGAAAAAGAATTGTTGCTTGACAAGTTCCGTGCATTCGCAGGTTCAGCAGTTCGCGCTTCAAAATCAACTCAATCTACGATTGTTTGCGCAATAGTTCCGGAAATCAAAACCTTCCAGAAAACCGAAATCTCACAGGCAATATCTGAAGGCGCTTTGCTTTCAAACTACAAATGCACAAAGTTCAAATCAAAGAAAGGCGAAGGTGCAGATAAAGAGCCGGAGTTTGAACCAAAGGAATTTTCAATTGTTTCCGCGGATATAAAGGGAGTCGAAGCAGCAGTAAATCGGGGTTCAATTCTTGCAGGTGCGCAGAATTACGTGCGGGATATAAATGAGAACCCGGCCAATATTGTAACTCCGCAAAAACTCGCGGAATCTGCAAAGGAGCTATCCAAAAATCCAAACATTTCCTGTACAGTCTATGAAAAGGATGCGTTGAAAAAAGCAGGAATGAACGGAATTCTTGCAGTAAATCAAGGTAGTGATCTACCCCCAGTTCTCATCATGCTAGAATACAATAAAGACAAGAAACTGCCGCATTATTGCGTTGTTGGAAAGGGAATAACCTTTGATTCCGGTGGTATTTCAATCAAACCAAGCAAAGGAATGCACGAAATGAAATATGATAAAACAGGTGCTGTCTGCACACTTGGAATAATTAAAGCTGTGGCAGAGCTTGGGCTTCCAATCCGCCTTACCGGACTAATGCCAGCAACCGAAAACATGCCTTCCGGGAGTGCGCAAAAACCAGGCGATATAATCACGATGTATAATGGAAAAACCACAGAAGTCCTTAACACGGATGCTGAAGGCAGGCTTATTCTTGGAGATGCACTTGCATTTGCAGCTGAGAAAAAGCCGGATGCAATAATTGACTTGGCAACGCTTACTGGTGCAATCATCGTTGCGCTTGGGCCTCATGCAGCCGGGTTATTCAGCAATGACGACGAAGTTGCCTCAGCGCTGATGAGTGCGGGAGAGAAGACACATGAACGCGTTTGGAGAATGCCGTTATGGAAAGACTATGCTGAAATGATAAAGGGAGATTTTGCGGATATAAAAAATATAGGTAGCGAAAGCGGGGAGGCGAGTTCCATCACTGCAGCAAAATTCCTTCAGGAATTCGTCGGAGAATGCAAATGGGCGCATCTTGACATCGCAGGTGTTGACAATATCAAGGCTGCACATCCTTATATGGAAAAAGGTGCGAGTGGAATTGGCGTGAGACTCGTGGTTTTAGCGCTTGAAATGCTTGCGGCTAAGAAATAATCAAACAAATTATTGTTCGGGGTCTGTTTATATGGCAAAGATTACTGTAAAAAATGACGATGTTTCGTTTGAAGTTCCTGATGGTTCAGCTCTGAAAAATTCCCTACAAACGAATTCCTCATTAATGTTCGGTTGCGGGCAGGGAAAATGCGGGATCTGTATCTGTTCACTGACGCGTGGTGCGGAGAATATTGCTCCAAAAACCCAGGATGAGATAAATCTTCTTTCCAAAAGAAATGCGAATCCTAACCAGAGATTGGGGTGCCAGTTGAGAGTAATAAAAGGGGAAGTGGGGATCGAGTATTGATTCTAAGGCATATCAAAAAAATAAAACTTCAAAAGACAGAAAATTCAAAATAAAGAAATTTCGCTGAATTTTAGCGATTAGCCACTTGCCAATAGCTAACCGCTAACAGCAATAGATCTCTACTTCACTGCAATTCTTCCCTTCATATTCGGGTGGAACGTGCAGCTGTATTCGTATGAACCAACCGTGGTCATCTTTACAGCCTTGGATTCCCCGCTTTTTATAGAACCCGTGTCAAAGCCATCCTTACCATTCTTCGTGGCCGTGTGGGGCATCTTTCCAACGTTTTCCCATACAATTGTATCCCCGACTGCAATGGTTATGTCCTTTGGCTCATAGCTGAATTCATTTACCTTTACTTTGAAAACCTCTCCTTCCTTTGGTTTTGCCTTTTCAACAGTAAAAGCAGCGGTTTTCATTATTTTCGGGATGTAGGATGTGTGATCATTGTTTACCAGTTCCACATTGAGAGTATGTTCCCCTAATTGAATATTCTGAAGCGTGTATGTCTTGCTTGCAACCACGATTGATTTTCCATCATCTACCCAGATATGGAAGTGCCCTTCTCCTGCTTTTGCCTTTCCACTAGGGTTTTTTATAATGAGTCCGATGGTGCCGAGTGTTACTTTTACGTCTGCTGTTTCTCCATCTGTTGTTATTGTTTCACCGCCATCTGGAGACATAATTGTGAATACCGGCCTTTTTGCAGTCGGAACGCTTTCGCTTCCACCGGTTTTTCCGGTTTTGTCCGTGGTTTTCGCAGTTTCCTGCGGTCCACCAAGGTTTATACATCCAGCCAATAAAATTCCAAAAACAAGCAAAATCGCTACAAGCAGCTTTCCATTGTTCATAATAACACCAATCCTTATTCTTTCTAATCTCTCGCACCAATGTTTTTTAATCCTGTCGTCCCACATTTATACTTGTGATTAGGTTAGAACTTAACCGGAAAAGCGGGGAGATATGTGTTAAGGAAGCAGAAGACGTTTCTTCCCTTTCAAACGGTTTTTACGGGCGTATGCGCAAAGGTATAATCTATCTTGAACCAGAAGAAGTATTGTATATAATGGATATCCGCAATGGCAAATGCTTTGACGAAAGCGGAAACACATTTTCATTCAACGATGTAGCCGAATTTTATGCAAAAAATCCAAAAGCGCTTGCCCGCTATCTTACGTATAAGGATTGGCGTGACAAAGGCCTTATTCTTCGCAATGCTACTGAAGTTAAAAGTGACGGGAGCTATGGCCGGGGCGGCGCAAAGCGGTACAAATCAGAAAAATTAAAACTGGATTCTTACTCATTCACCGGTCTCTTTTTCCCTGATGATCTTCTTACGATTGTTGATGATGAGCTTGTTGGAAAAGACCTTTACGAAAAATACTGGATTGGCCAGTTCGGAACATACAAAGCCGCGCATCGCGGGAAAATCGCCAAGCTTGATGTATATGAAACGATTTACCTTGCAAAACATGGAGGCCTGAGTCTGAGAAACGCGAAGCTTGATTCGGTAATCGCCGCGGCCGACGAGCGCATCAAATATTTTGAAGACATGTACGCGGTTTATGAGGACTGGCGCAAGCGTGGGTATGTAATCAAAACCGGTTTCAAATTCGGAACCCATTTCAGGATTTATTTCCCAGGGGCATCTCCAATTCGCGAGGGGGATGAATGGATGCATTCCCGCCATGTTATTCACGTGTTCCCGCGAAAAAGCAAATTGATTATTTCAGAATGGGCGCGCGCGATTCGTGTTGCGCATTCAGTGAAAAAAACATTCATTCTTGCGATTCCTGGAAAAAAACTCGACATAAAAGTAAATCCTAAGCATCCGCGCCTTGATTTTCTCCTCTACCATCGTAAAAAAGATGGAATAGAAAATCCAAAGGAGAATTCGCCCAAATATTTCATGCTATCGCTTACCGAGGATGAGTATATCGGCGGAGAGGAATTAGCCAAGGCATTGTTTGAATGCAAACATTTTGAATTGGATATGCTGATGGCAATTTCAGACCGGGAAAGTTCAGTTACGTACTATGCAATAAAACGTCTTGATCTTCCCGGAAGCGAGTATGAATATTTTGAGATTGAATGGGTCCAGCCGTGAGCTGGCCCCATGCTCTCGAAAATCCCCGAGTTTCTCGATTGAATGGGTGCAACCGTAAGCTGATCTGCTTGAACTGCGGTTCAAGTCTCTCGAGCATAGCTCTCGATCCGTGGATCGTTTTGCGTTTCCAGTTTCGGATGTTTTCAGTCTTCCTTTGCCATTTCTTTGACTCTTTTTACAAACTCCCGTTTATCTACTTCCACCGAGAAGTTTGCTGGAAATTCTGCTTCAAGAATAGTTTCGCACATACGCATTTCAAGGAAGAAACCAGCATACTGCGCTATTCTTCTTATTTTAGTGAATCTTTCTGCGATTTTTTCAATCTGCACAGCCTGTTCCTCGGGAGGATTTGTTTGTATTCCGTAGGCTATCCCTATTTTTCTTAAGTCACGTCCATCGTGAAATCCTGCGAGATGTCCATATTCGTATTCAAGATAAAGAAAATACTCGTTACCCCACCCATTTGGCGGCGCTTTGTTATATGGAAACTCCCTGACAAGGAGGTCACTAAGTTGTTTGGTGGTGAGTACAGTTCTCTGTTTCTTTGCGTCATCCAATATAGAATTAAGCCGTCTTCCGAAGGCGAACACATCGACTTCTTGTGCTGCAGGTTCTTTCTGCCGTATTCTACGCAAAGGTGCGTTATCTTTATTTTCACACAATGTGCAATCTGCCAGAAGTCCAGTTACGAATTCTCTTTGTTCATTAGTTAGCGCTGAAAACGGCTTTATAGGATTTCTATCAAGCATTCTTTCATAAAATAAGTCCTCTATTCTTTCTAACTGCGCTCCCCGCGCCAAAATTCGCAATGAACGTATGCGCGTTTCGCATCTTCCAAACCAGATCGAGCCGCCCTCGGCTACTTGCAATCTTTTGGCAAGCATGATTCGTTTATGTTCAGGTAGTTTCTAAATGACTTTCTTAATCCCCTCGTGTCTATCAACGTTTAAAAATGTTTGTCATTAAATGAATCGAGTATGTCATCGACCTATATGCTCGCAGAAAGGAATTTTAGAAGTACTGTTCAGGCCGGCATGCCGCGAACTGCGCGCGCCCTTAACGATTTACAACGATTTCTTTTGGACCGAACGACTAGATTTGGGTGCATTGCCATTAAACCTGGGGATGCAGCGCAAGTACGCGAAACCATTACTGAAGCCAGAATTGCCTGCAGCGCTGAAAGGAAGATAGTTCTTGATTCCATTAGATCAACTGAAGTAACGGGTGTGCCTTTAGTATGTATGAAAGGTACTGGTGACTCGATTTCCGGAACCGAAATTCTAGAACCAGTAATCAAAGATTCAGGTAAGTGGGCATTACCATTTCGTCTTCTTATTGGACATCAAACTTTAGATGGTTTCGGAACAATGATCGAGAGAATCGCTCGAAGAATAGAACGTGATCTAAAAACGATTGAGGAAAGGCTCGAACGATAAATCCCTTCCACAGCAACTATCCAATAAATAAAATATAATATTGATTTTAATAAAGATGCGCCATCTCAGAATCGCGAAAAATGCGGCTTTAGTTTTTAGTGCGTGAAATGATAAATTGGAGCATAGTCTGTTTTAGGTTTCGGTTTTCATTTTCTTTCAGGAACAAACTTTACGATTCTTTCTGCCCCAGCCTCGCTTTTCACTTTCATTACGCAGCCATTGTCCCCCGAGCAGCCTATGAATGCGACATCCTTTCCACGAACCAATGCGATTTCGTATTCCCTGCTTTCTCATGTATACGGGAACATTGCCAGTTCTTTGCCCGAATCCTCAAAAGCCCTGATTCTATAGAGGCTACTCCCGCCTCGGGTAAAATAATATATCCAACCCTCGGCCGTGAGAAGAAAGACCTTGTTTCTGCTTTCTGTTGCACTCACAATCGTCCCGATAATGAAGTTTTTTTCCGGGGTGTTCTTCCATTCTCTCCAGTTTTCCCCAATTTTTCTTGCCCGTATCATTCCCGGAGTTGCTATTACCATGAGGTCGTCATTCGGATTCATAGGATGATAGATAAATCTCTTGGCGTTTGCTTGATTTGTTCCGGCACTTTCAATTAATCCCGGATATTGTGGCATAACAGTTGGCTTTGAAGTTCCGCATGCCATAGCCGCGGCAACAGCCGTTCCAAGTAAAATCCTGCGCATGATATACGTTGTTTTACAATATGGTTAAATCTCTTTCTTATTTACATCAAGAAATAATTTTTTCTATGCCATCCAGGTAATCATTCGGCCATTTCATCTCAAAATTACCAGTCGAGGTTGAACGTTTCATCCCAGCGTTAGAAAATAGCGCTGAGAGAAAACGTTATAAACCTGTGCGTTGAATACTTATAATGAACATTCACGAAATGAAGTATAATCTTGCCATTGGTGCCGCAAGAGTTATCTTTACAGAAATCAAAGGTGCGATATTTTGCGGAGGAACAGCACTGAATACTTTTTATTTGAACTATCGCTATTCCGAGGATCTTGATATCGGATACATCTCAGCAAATCCGAAAGCGCGGATAGAAACCCTGCTTGAAAAAAACGGTTACAAAATCGGAAGAACAGGGATGAAGATACGCGATATTATCACAGGTGAAGGCACGGAAATCAAAATGGATATCTTTGAATACGAGCCGATTACCGGTATCGTTAGCAAGGATTTGCAGGGTGTGAGCGTCAACACGTTGTCGTCAGAGGAATTCACGCTTTCAAAAACAATTTCTTTTATGACACGCGAGGACAAAAACGGATTGGTAAGGGACGCGTATGATTTGTATAAACTTAGTGATATCCTGAATGTTTTTAGTGTGGTTAAAAAATACAAAACAAAAATTCGTCGTAAGGTTGATGTAGTGCAGCACAACTTCATGACGTTCTATGAGAATCTCAAGTATGCGTCTATTGCAGTTGAACCGCTGCTCAAAAGCCCTGTTGACCATGATGCAGTAGAGAATTTCATGAGAAAGATCGAAAAGTTGATGCTATGAACAGATCTGTGCAGATAAAAGTTATGCCGATAAGCGGCTCAATAGTCACAAAACTCGAGTTGATCCATATCGTGGGGGCTAAAATTGCTAAAAAGATGTGCGACGAGCTTGCAGTTTTTCCAACCCAATTCAAAGGCGTTTATTATATTCCGTTTGAAACCGAAAGAAAGGCATTCTATATTACATA
>DUGF01000071.1 GCA_013331535.1 Microcaldota archaeon
ACTTCATTCACTGCTCTAACAATATCTTCCGGCGTCCTCAGTTTCCTTATCACCATGCCGTCTCTTAATTGCCCGCTCAAACCGGTTTCCTCCGTCAAAAGCACCGGAAGCCCGCATGCTCTCGCCTCAAGCGCGCTGTTCGGGCTTATTTCCGTTAAGGAAGGAAGCACCAGAAGATCATGGTTTTCGAGTATCTTCTGTTTCTCTTCCCCGGAAACAGAATCAACAAACATCACCCTGTCAGAAACGAGCAAACCCCGCACCAGTCGTTTCGCTCCGGTGCGGGGCAAGCTTGAAAACTTTCGTTTCGGCCCGTCCCCAACCATTGTCAAGCGGACATTTGGAAGTTCTTTAACCGCCCTTATCAAACTCGGCAAATTCTTGAACCCAACGAACCTTCCCATGAATAAAAGCCTGAAAGGTTCGTGCATAACATGAAGAGCCGAAGCTCCCTCCGACATGGCATTTTCTATGACGCTGTGAGGTGGCAATTTCCTGAAGTGCTTCTCATAAATCTCCTCCTGAAACCGCGTTGAGAAAACTATATGATCGAATACTCTCAAAAGCTTCCAAACTTGAAAACCTGCAAACCTGAAAACCTGAAAACTTTTTTCATACCACTCCTTTAAACTCCGTCTGCCCCCCACCGCCGTATACCTCTCCCAAACGAAATCCCCACCAAGCCTCAAAATCTTTTTCGGCTTTTTTAGCCTCGCAAGCATAAGAGGAACCCCACAGCTTACCGAAGAAAACGCGTAAACAATATCCGCATCGGCCCCAACTTCCTTCAGAGCTTTAGCATACCTAAACCAGCGGAGAATCGGAGTACTGCCAAGTACAACTCTAACAACTCCCCATTTTTCATTTTTCATTATTAATTTTTCATTGTTCGCGCTATACGTAACAACAGTAACATCTATCTCTCTCCGGCTAAGCTCATCCGCCAAAGCGCGAACATAAGTCGCCGGCCCTCCGATGTCAGGCGGGTATATACCAGTAGCAAGAATTACCTTCATATACATATGATAACGCAATTTCTCTTACATATTTTAATTCATTGGCTAAATTGAAGTGTCGACAATATGTCGACAATCCATATCAAAACCAAAGTAAATGGGCTCAACCGTACGATAATTTCGTACAACTGATTATAATATTAAAGAGGACTTCTAATCTTTTTCAGCCCCGGATTCGTCACATGCACATAAATTTGCGTCGTTCTTATATTATTGTGCCCCAAAAGTTCCTGCACATACCGTACATTAACTCCATCCTCCAACAGATGGGTCGCGAAGCTATGGCGAAGAGAATGAAATGTTGCATGCTTAATAATACCCACCTTTTTCATGGCATGCGCTAATACCTGCTGTGCGGTTCTCTCTGTCAATTTTCCGCCATGCTCGCTTGGAAAAACCAGATCATCACCCCTCATGCCGATCAAATATTCCTTCATTTCTTCAGAAATACAATCAGGAAATACGGTAATCCTGTCCTTATTGCCTTTGGCTCTCTTGACATGAATGATCCGCTCATCAAGATCAATATCTGATTTGCGAAGACTCAAAACTTCGCTTACGCGCAAGCCGGCGCCGTACGCAACGGCAAGAATAAGCCTGTGCTTCTGGTTTTCCAATGCCTTAAGCATCCTCCTGATTTCATCACGGGAAAAAATGACTGGCAGTTTGTGATGTTTTTTTGGCGAACGAATATTGATGTCTTGTTCACACCGCACAACACCTCTGTAATAAAACTTAATCGCATTAAGAATCAGAGAACGCGTGGAAGCAGAGCATCTGCGCTCTGCCTCGTGAAGTAAAAAATCCCGTATGTTTTCCTCATCCAAATGCGAAAAGTCCGCCTTTTTCCAAGTAAAATACGACTTGAGCGCCTGCATATAGCTTTTTACCGTCCTTCTGCTCATTCCGCGTATTTTAAGCTCGCGTTCAATCTTATTCAGTTCTTTTTCCATGTCGGTTAGGACTTCTAGTGTAGACATAAAGGAACAATGGTAACTCTACTTTACGTCGCTAGCAAGCGAAAATTATTTGGTAAAAATGGGTATTTGTGCAAGAATAGCGGAGGTTATTTCGTATAAGTGCTAGTTGTGCGACATTGGTTTTTTCCTCCTACCGGCGACACCATTTCCGTTTATGTTCTTTTCGTCCCTCTTGTATGTGTTCGAGTATACGAGCGTTAACGCCACTTCTCATTTCTCTAAATTCTTTCAGAACATTGCTA
Organism: Microcaldota archaeon; assembly: GCA_013331535.1. Lineage (GTDB taxonomy): Archaea > Micrarchaeota > Micrarchaeia > Anstonellales > Bilamarchaeaceae > UBA10214 > UBA10214 sp10214u. The sequence goes on from DUGF01000071.1 coordinate 2,239, forward strand.
TGGACAAAAGCTCCTAGAAGGTTCTGACAAATATTATATTACAATTTTAAATTGATAGCTGGACCGAATCTTAATTGAGTGCCTGACTCAAGTGTTACACCTTCTTCTGTATCAATTAAATCCCATTCTTTATTCTCATTCAGAACAAATATTCCCCATCCAGAAAATTCTTCCATATCTGGATATGATATTATAAACCAATCGCCCCGCCTTTTTATTACAACATGTTCTCCGATCTGAGTCGCTATAACTGCATGATCCTTATCAAGTTGTTCTACTGTTTCATCATCAATAACAATTTCCTCTTTTTCTCTTAATTGGTGTACCTCTTTATCCAATTCAGGTAAATCCACACCTTGAAAATTTGTGCCAAGAATCATTCGTAGTAAGTCCGATCGCTGATATCCATACCAGACTAATGGGTGCATTTTTATCCCATAATCTGAGTACACTCCAGCAATATCAAATTCTATTGCGAGAAGATCTCCTGGCTTTCCGTAACCACGAGACATCTCTTGCGCTTTCTCTCCGCGGATATATGGATTTACGTACATCATTTGACCATATGAGCTCAAAAGTCCAGAACGTAGCTGCACTGCATGCAGACATTCCTCTGCACATGAAAAAATATTAGCTATTCGAAGAGTATCTTCTAAAGACTGAATATCTACCCCTCTTTGTTTCAAGGCATTTTGAAAATCATTACTCAATTCAAATGATTCAATATAAACAGCATCGCCTTGCACGGTTGAATTGTTTTCAAATCCAATATCACTTACAGACCTTAAGTAATACGTAGATTGTTGCAATGATAGTCCTACTCTTTCTAAAGCTGTTTCCAGTTGTCCATCGCATATGAGGGTTTCAGCAGTTGACCAATCTTCTCGAG
>DUGF01000082.1 GCA_013331535.1 Microcaldota archaeon
CGCCATTGACATCTGTAATGCATAAATCGCCTTCACATTTTGATTTTGATTCAGTTGAACCTCCGCCGCATGCCGATGCAGTTACTCCGCATAATGCAAGCGCTGCTGCGATTCCAAGGATTTTTTTGGTATTCGGATCACCTGCAATGATTTTTGCATTAGCTGCAAGAATTGTTGCATTTAATTTGGCTCTTGCCCATCCTTTTAAAACGCCCTCTCTTACGTTTTGCCTTACAGTTGCATAGTTCATCAAAAAACACCCCAATAATTAGTTTTTGTAACATCAATTATTGTGAAGGAACATTTTTAAACATGAATCTGGACATCAACATTGGTTTATCAGGTAGATGGTGCTATTATGTCTGTGCAGGATGTTATACTCGATACTAATTTCCTTCTAGTGCCCTTTCAGTACAGAATAGATGTTCTTTCTGAGATTGAACGTCTTCTAGACTTTAGGGTTCATTTCATAGTTCCAACCGGAGTGATCGCGGAATTAAAAAAAATCTCAAAAGTGAGCGGTTCACAGGGAATGGCAGCAAAATTTGCACTCAAGCTTGTTGATGCTAACCAACTGGCGCATAAGCTTTCAGTTCATCATTCAATTGGTGGCGTTGACGATTGGATTTTTCATCTCGCACATTCCAAAGGTGCAATCATCTGCACAAACGATGTGGAATTAAAAAAACGGGCAAAAAGGATAGGAGCTAAAATAATTTCAATGAAGTCACGAAGTAAGATAGGGGTTGTATGAACTGGGATGTAACTGGTGGGTAGTAGGGGGTTAGGCGATTGGCTTGTGGGTGGTGGATTGGCTGGTGTTGGGAGGGTAAAGGATGTTGCTTGAAATATTCGTTGGCACTATAATCATTGCGCTTGCGCTTTACGGAATCTGGAAATTCACCGAAGCACCAATCTCATTCAATAATAATATCTCCCGAGGTAAAAACACGCTTAATATTGAAGCAAAAAGAAATATTGAGTATTTGGTCATCCTGGACAAGATAGGAAAAGCGCAGCATATTTCTTTTGTCCGCAGAAATATAAAAAGTGGTGAAACCCTGGAATTCACTTATCCTGCATCGCACCATACTGCAAAAATTGTTCTTGAATGTAATAACAAAACATATGAATTCGAGGTTATCTAATGGCCGGGAACAAATGCAAAGTAGGTTCTACCCTTCTGTTATATCGTGGGGAGCATTTCGATTCAAATTTTTTTTATTCTTCAGGGGTTGATATCGACCATTCTTTCTTTCTTTCAAATCCGCACGTTCTTTTTGTTCCGAAACTTAATTTCACGCTTGCCAGGAGATTGTTCTCCGGTCGGGTTATAGCTTATTCGGACATATCTGAGGTTCTGGGAAGGTTTGTGGGAAAAAAACAGATCGGAACCGACTTTCGTTCTCTTCCGGTTTCTGCATATAAGAAACTGTCAAAACTTGCGAACCTAAAGGATGTTTCAGAAGAGCTGCTGTGCACAAGAGCAAGAAAGCGAGCAGATGAAATCTCAAAAATACGAAAAGCAGTTCAATTTTCAAAAAAGATTTTCTCAGAACTGGAATCCAGAATCCATTATATGAAAACCGAGGGTGATGTCCGAGCCTTTCTCCTCACCCGCACGCTTGAACTTGGTTTAGAGCCTGCATTCGAACCTATTACTGCAAGCGGTTCAAATTCAAGATTTCCTCATTATCAATCTGGTAATAATGCCAAGCTGCGCGATATGGTTTTGGTTGATTACGGAGTGCGATACGAACATTATTGCAGCGACTTAACAAGATGTTTTTTCCTTAAGCGCGGCACAAAAGCTGAAAAAACCTATGAGAACTTGCGAGAGATGTTCGCGGATATTATGGACGAGCTGTCAAATCTCACCTATGGGAAAGACCTTGCAGAATTCTCAGAAAAATTATACAAAAAGTATGGGTTGCCTCTTCCGCCACATTCAATCGGGCATGGATTAGGGCTTGACGTTCATGAATTCCCAAGACTGAGCAAGAAATACAAAGACCAGCTAAAAGGAGTGGCAATGGCGATTGAACCGTCAGCTTATTTTAAGGATTACGGCGTGCGATATGAGGAAACAATCCACCTCGCCAGCAAAAAGGCAAGGGTTTTATAGAAAAATAAAAGATGCAAGCCCACTTGGCTTTTGCCAAGGGTCTTTCATCTTGTGAACAAGATGCAAGGGGCAAGATTTGAACTTGCGAACGCACATCGCCCGCGTTCCGACTCCATTGACAGCCATGCTGTCAAATCATGAACGATTCGTCGTTCATGGCTTACATCGGAGTCGTANNCATTTGACCAGGCTTTGCTACCCTTGCGGATATAAATTCCATATCTTTAAGGCCTGAGAGAAAATAAAAAGATTGGGTTCTCCTGTTTTCAGTACTATTTTCGGTTTTCCACAATTTCCTAACTTAGGTTCTGCTATTTATACTCCTAAATCCCTAAAGATATTTAGGTTATCCTAATGAATGCACTGAGACGATTAAAACCAACATTTCAAGTACACTCTGTAGAATCGCTAGTGAATAATAGGCAAAATAATCCAGCTTCGCATTCTGATGAATTTGAACAAAAACGAAATCTCTGGAGATTCAGAAAGCCAAAGCCGGATGAGAAATCAGAAGAGAACCCAGAAGGCGTGCGGTTCAAAAAACCAAGAAGTTCGCTTGGCAGGCGGGAAGAACCAGAGGATGCCGAAGAAGGCAGTTCTGGCGGAGAAGGTGAACATGCAGATCCTCCAGATGAATTGGAACGCGAAATGGAAAACGAAACCGATGTTGATGTTGACGTGGATAAAGAAGGTGTGAGTTTCAAAATGAAAGAAACCCGCAGGTCTCATCTGAAAATGGTCCGCCAGAGGCACAAACAGGAAAGTCATGCGGGAAGTTGAATCAGAAACGAATCTGAAGGAAGTTGAGTCCGAAGTGTAAATCCGAAGAAAGTTAAATCCCGAACCAAACGAATTTAAGGACATCCTAACATTTATGCACTTTATGTCTGTTGCAAAAAAAGATTTGGGCTTTGAGGAATTCACACGAAAGGTGGAGGATTACCTTGAGGCAATTTACGTTGTCTCTGATGAAAGTGGCTATGCAGGAACAACCGACATTGCAAAAGAGCTTGGAATAAAGCCTCCAAGTGTCACAGAGATGCTGGCGAGACTACGGGATTCGGAACTTGTGCAATACGCACCGTATAAAGGCGCCAAACTCACAGAGCACGGCCTTGAAATTGCCAAAAGCGTTAAATCAAAACATGACATATTCCGGCGTCTCCTGAGCGAAATCGGCGTTCCGGATAAAATCGCAAAAATAGATGCCTGCACGCTGGAGCATAATCTTGATCCAAAGACGATAAACTGTTTCGCAGAATTCGTTGAGTTCATTGAAACTTCTTTATATCCGAAATGGAAAAAGGATTATGAAGATTTCCGCAAAAAGTAGGTTGGCAAAGAGTTTTATCCTTCTCTATCCAAGCATAACCATGAAGTCCAAGTCCAAAATGCTCGCGCGGAAGAATTCAGACAAAACCATAACCTGCCTTGCATGCGCGAGATATTGCAGAATACCAAATGAACAGGCTGGGTTCTGTGGCGTTAAAGTAAACGACGGAGGGCGGCTCAAACTCTCAGTCTACGGGCGGCCGTGTGCAGTATGGATTGACCCGATTGAAAAAAAGCCGTTGTTCCATTTTCTCCCAGGAAGCAAAAGCTATTCCATCGGAACGTTCGGATGCGATTTTTTATGCGAATTTTGCCATGCGCCAGACAGTGCAATAATCAATGACGATTCGATCAAAACACTGGGAGAATTGTTTGAAGAGTGTGAAGAGAAAGCGACATTGGCTAACGGAGAAGTCGGATTTACTCAAAATAGAAAAACAATAACTGCATTTGGATGTAAAAAGAGGATAAAAAAAGTATTCAGGCATTTTTACGAAGGAGATATGCTAACTGTTCACCCACGGCATGCTCCTTCCGTTACCTGTACTCCGGAACATTCATTCTTCGTATATCGTGATGCAGATATGAAAAAAATCATGGCAAAAGATCTAAAATATAATGATTTCTTGTTTATCCCAAAATTCAAACCTGGAAATGGAGATAACCAACTAGATTCAAGGCAGATCTTAGAAAAGAATGTCTCAAAAATAAAGAAGATAAGAAAACCCGGAGAAGCCAAGTTACGACTTTTATTAAAGCTCAAAGAAGAAGGCAAAACATCAAGGGAACTTGGAAAAATCCTAAAAACACATCCCTCTTACTTGAGAAGGTTATCTTGTGAATTGAAAAGAAAAGGAATAAACGAGAAGACGTTCTACTATGATAATGTTGTTGTTGAAGAAAATGGCAGAATCAAATTTAAGATGGAAAAAGGGAACGGCATACCAGAAAAAATCGATGTGAACGAAGATTTGGCCGAACTGCTTGGTTATTATTGCGCCGAAGGAAATACCCGTAGATATAGCACCAGACCCAGTTCGTTCAATATTGTCTTCTCATACGGTAAGCATGAAACTAACCTTATAAAACGAACGGATAAATTGCTAAGAAAACTATTTGGCGTTGCCCCAACAATTCTCCTTAGAAGAACCACCACGACCGTAGAGGTTAACAAATCGTCCCTAGGAGTGTTATTAACGGCACTGTGCGGCCATAAAGCAAAAGAAAAGAAGATTCCTTCATTAATCGCAAGATCAAGTGACAAGGTGATCGCCGCGTTCTTAAAGGCATTCGTAGCTGGCGATGGTTGCATACTCAAAGACAAAATAGCAATTAATACCGTGTCCAAAAAATTGGCGTTGGGTCTGTATCATCTGTTCCTTCTTTCTGATTATTTGCCGAGCTTCTACGAATGGATGCCTCCACGAAAAAAGATTATCGAAGGGCGTGTTGTAAATCAATCCACGCTTTATTATGTAAAACTTCAAGCGGAGAAGTTTAGAGAGCGATTCTTGGGGAATAACGGTTACAAACTACGAAGAAAAAGTGAAGAAAATCTTAGATTCAAAGAAACTAAGGATTATTGGCTCGTTCCGGTGTTCAAAGTTGAGAAGAAAAGTTATAGTGGGTATGTTTACAACTGCGAAGTGGAAGATGAACATTCATATTTGGCGAATTTTGTCGGAGTCGCTAACTGCCAGAACTGGGATATTTCACAA
>DUGF01000068.1 GCA_013331535.1 Microcaldota archaeon
TTCATGATTATTATCAAACATCGTGTAAATACGATTTCAGAATTGAATTCGGTTCCTCAAAACCTTGGTGTGGAGTGTGATATCCGCTATGATGGAGACAAGTTGATTCTTCACCATGATCCATTTGTTGGGGGAGAGGATTTCGCGGAATTTTTGAAACACTATCATCATTCTTTTCTAATTGCGAACATAAAGAGCGAGGGGATAGAACGCCGCGTAATTGAACTTCTTGAGAGGAACGGAATAAGGGATTACTTTCTTCTCGACGTTTCATTTCCATTTATGTTGCGGCTCTCAAATAGCGGCTTTGCAAAGAACGCGGTTCGGTTTTCCGAATATGAATCGATCGGAACCGCGCTTGCATCGAAGGGAAAATGTGAATGGGTTTTCGTAGATGTCTTCACAAAACTTCCGCTTACGAAATCTATCTGTGGCAGCCTTTCAAAGAACTTCAAAATATGCCTTTTTTCTCCGGAACTGCTCGGAAGGCAGCAAGACATAAAAAAATACCAAAAACGGTTGTCTGCAATTGGTGCGAATATTGATGCAGTACTGACAAAAACTCCAGTTGAATGGCATAAGTGGCGATTGGAATGAAAGACCTTGCGAAAAATCCTCCAAAAGACCTAACTGTTCTTGTTCCAATGGCCGGTGCAAGTGCGCGTTTTGCCAATGCCGGCTATTCCCTTCCCAAGCCGCTTATTCCTGTTGANNTCCAAATACGGGCTTGACAAGGTTTTGAAAGCCGCGGTTCCAGATGCCGAGATAATTACTGTTGACAGGCTTACAGAAGGTCAGGCCTCAACCTGTCTTCTTGCAAGGGATTTGTTTGAACAGGAGGATAGCACGCCTTTATTTATTGGCGCGTGTGATAATGCGCCGCTCTGGAATCGGAAGAAGTTTGAGGATTTAATCTCCCGGGAGGACCCGGATGCAATTGCCTTCACTTTCACACATGACGAACGGCTTACTGCAAATCCAAAATCCTGGGGCTGGGTTGATATTGCTTCTGATGCTTCGAGCGGTTCAATAAAAAAAGTTTCAGTCAAGATTCCAATCAGTTCAAATCCGTTCAATGATCACGCAATCGTAGGCTCTTTTTATTTCAAATCCGCGCGCGTGTTTCTCAATGCGGCGGATAGAATGATCCGTCTTAATCATCGTGTAAATAATGAGTTTTATGTTGACCAGTGCATGAACGAAGTTGTTGAATCCGGAGGAAAGGCAAATATATTTGATGTGGATAAATTCATTTGCTGGGGAACACCCGAGGAATTGGAGGAGTATGAGCATGAGCGTTAATTCAGTTTCCAGTTCAACCCATCCGGAATTATCAATCATCCTTCCATGCTACAATGAGGAGAAGAACCTTCCAGAAGTTCTTAGCAGGTACGCGTCAGTTTTGAAAGGAAGTGAAATAAATGCGGAACTACTCCTTGTAGATAATGGTTCAACAGATAATTCCGCGCAGGTAATCGCAAGCGAACTGAAAAAACCAGAATATTTTTTTGCCCGCACCACGAAAGTTGAGAAAAATATAGGATATGGCTACGGAGTGGTATCTGGTCTCAGAAGTGCGCACGGCGAATTTCTCGCGTATTCCCATGCCGACCAGCAGTGTGATGCAGGAGACGTCATCGCGGCTTACAAAAAATTAAAAAGTTCCGCAAATCAGAATTCACAAAAAACGCTTGTTAAGGGGGACAGGATTGGAAGAAGCCCGTTTCTTTCGGTTATGTTCCTGGCCTTATCCAACTTCCTGTTCCTTAATCTCGGGCAGTTCAACGATATTAATGGCCAGCCAAAGGTTTTTCATCGAACCCTTCTTGCTTTGATGCACAATCCAGAGCCGCCAAATGACTTCAATCTTGATTTTTACGTGCAATATGTGGCATTAAGAAGTGGTTTTTCAGTTGCAACAGTTCCAGTAAACTTCCTTGAAAGAAAGCATGGGGTTTCAAACTGGTCTGCAAGCCTCAGCTCGCGAATTAGAACCGTAATCGGTTATGTTTTGTATTTGTTCAGGCTGAAGTTTTGGTGTTATAGCAATCCAAGAAAGTCTTGCGAGACTTTCTTGTCTAGCTACATAGCAAACAACGACTGAGTCAAACAATTGCCCTTTCGCATTACTTTCGTTGTTTGCTATAAATCAAAACCGATAAAAATGACAAGGGAATAATCGGTTTATGCCTCCAGAATTGAGACCTCAGTCAATAATCAACATGGAGATTCTCTCAACACAGTTCCCGAAAGGCAAAGAACAGGAAGACGCGGCAAAGGGAGTAGTTGATTTTCGTTTTGATTCCGCAAAACTGAAGGCAATTAAGGAAAATCTTGGGATAACTGCCTTCAACGCAGGAGAAACACTCATTATCCTTGAAAGAATTTATGACGGATTGAAAACAAGAAATAATCCTGACAACGAGCGGAAAATAAACCTCTCATATGAGGAAAACAAAGGTTTGATAAGAGAACCCGCAACCGTTTTGGAAAAAGGAAAGACGGATTGCGACGAGGCAACACGAACCGCATATCTCTTGGCATGGGAATCTGGAGTTAGAAACATTGTAATGGTTGAAATGCACTGGTTTGATCCAAAGACAAATGAGCAGACCGGACATTCGTTTATTATCCTGATGCCACAAGAAAAAGACGGGATACCACGGATTTATGACCTGACTTATTTTAAGAAAGGGAAGCCGCTTACGATTGAAAACAATGACTTGGAGGCAGCGATAAGAAAGGAATACGCGGCTGATGCAGTGAATCCCAACTTCAGGATAATAACCCGCGGCAACCTGAACGAGGTTGAGGCGGCACACTATGATCAGGTCGGGGAATATTATGGAGGGAAAAACCCGAAGATGATGACCAAGGCTTACGAAAGAGCAGTCGCATTGGAACCAAGCAAACTAAAATATAATCGAAACCTTGCATTTGCTTATGAAAAATTGAAAAAATGGAATGATGCAATCAGTTATTACGAAAAGTGCGCAAAGTCCGAAGAAGGAAAAAACAATCCGTGGATCTTAGGGGCATTGGGTAGTGCATATGCTGAAGTTGGACGGTATGAAGAAGCTAAAAATCTGTTAAAAAAAGCGTTGGATCTCAACCCAGATCAATGGTTTAAAACAGAGATAATACACAATCTTAATGTTATAGAATCAAAATAATGCTATTTAGATATCCTGTTTCTATCACGAACTTCTTCTGTTCNNCCACTTTTATGTAGAAAAATTTCGTAATCATTTGTCGTTCTTATTGTGAAACAACCGTCGTCATGTCTCCCTACAATATAACCTTTAAGTATTATTTCCTTTCCTCGTCTAATCTGTGCGCTTCCTTTTCCATTTTCATACAGGATATCCCCGTTATCAAACTTGAATGTAGGCGTGAATGCAGATAATTGCACGCCTTCCAGAACCCTGCGAGACTTGGTGGATTCCGTTTCTTCCGGTTTTCTTCTAAACGCGCTTGGTTGTCCCATATCACTCCCCATGTTAGGTCTTGCAGAATAAATATCTGTAAGAGGTGTATTAATACTTTTGGCTGGGCTGGTGCATGATATTGCAACAGACAAAGCAAGACTCGCAAATCTTAATCCCATGTTTTAATTTATGGATGAAAGAAAATAAGAACGTTTTGGAGAACTGGGGTTATTACGTAAGCAGCTTGCTCGACTCTTCCTGTATTGCACCAGCGCTCATTACCACCGCTGCCATTATCATTCCGCCAACAAATAGTCCAACTGCTACTGTCTGCCATTTTCCCCTTACCTCTGCAGGCTGGGTGTTTGACAATCCGTAAACTATGCCGGCGAGAACTATGAGAATAAGGGAAAGAATCCCGCCAACACTTTTCAATGTCGTTGATATTCCTGTTAAAAGACTCTCTACATACGCCATAAAAATTCTCCTGAATTTTTATACTGTCGGAAATGCGATTTCCTCCATGCCATAAAAATTCCACCATAAACTTGATTTCTGGAAATTTTTATACTGTCGGAAATATCTCGATTTCCTCCATGCCATAAAAATTCCACCATGAATTTTTATTATTTCGAAAACCACTGTTTTCTCAATGCTATAAAAATCACCTAATTTTCATAAAAACCCGCTAAAAATCTATTTCTGGAAGATATTTAAACGGTTGTGGTGGGATGAGGGATTGCTTTCACTCCGTTTCCGTAGTTATTTCTTCCTCCCCACCAGCCTCACGAAATCAACAAGCCTGTTTGAATATCCATACTCATTATCATACCATGCAGAAACCTTTACTAATTTTCCAATTGCTTTTGTAAGCGGTCCATCAACTATTGCAGAGTGCGGATTTCCGATAATATCGCTCGAAACAATCGGTTCTTCCGTATATTCGATTATTCCTCTCAGTTCATCATGGCTTGCGCGTTTCAATTCCTCGTTTATCTCAGCAACCGTTGCCGCATTCTTAAGTTCAAGTGTCATATCATTCATTGAACCATTGGGCACAGGAACCCGGAATGCCACTCCATCTAGTTTCCCATTCATTTGAGGAAGCACTTCTCCCACTGCCTTTGCAGCGCCTGTGCTTGTGGGAATGATATTCACTGCCCCTGCCCTGGCCCTTCTCCAGTCTTTTTCATGGCTTCCGTCAAGGAGTCTCTGGTCGTTTGTATATGCGTGAACAGTGCTAAGGAATCCGCATTCTATCCCAAATTTCTTGTCAAGAACCTTTAGAACAGGTGCAAGGCAGTTAGTTGTGCACGAAGCAAGGGAAACTATTGTCATTGTCGCGGGATCGAATTTTTCTTCATTAACCCCCAAAACTATTGTCGCATCAACTCCTTTTCCCGGAGCTGAAATAAGAACAAACTTCGCACCCGCATTCAGATGCTTCTCAGCATCAGCCCTTTTTGTGAACTCCCCGCTGCTCTCAAGAACAAAGTCAATATTAAGGTCTTTCCACGGGAGTTTGAGTGGGTCTGTTTCGCGTATCCACTTTATTTCATATCCGTTTATGGCAAGGTTTCCGTTTTTCACTTCCACGGTTCCGTCAAACTTTCCAAATGCAGAATCATATTTGAATAAATGCGCATGCATCTCCACCGCGCTTCTGGTATTTATTGCAACGATTTCTATTTCTTTTCCAAGCGCTCCCTGTGCTACTACTGCTCTTAGAAACATCTTTCCTATTCGTCCAAATCCGCTAATGGCTACTTTCATATACCTCACCGAAAATTAGCTTCTAGCTATGTCATGAACGACAAATCGTTCATGAGCATGATCAAGAACGGATCGCCGTTCTTGACACTAGCTTCTAGCTACTAGCTACTAGCTTCTGGTCACTGACCTATGGCCAATACCAATTCTACTATCTCAGAATACAATTTAAAACGTTCCCCCTCACAAATGTTTCTGATGCGAATTCTTGGTTTCTTCGTTTTATTAGCAGTATTGGTTTCCGTCTTCTCCGCTGGCATAGACACACCCTGGGAAACAGCTATCTGGGAAAGCAGTAATCCACACATCTTCAATGTTTTTGGGATACTTATATGGGATTTCAATGTCATGCACGCATCTATCTCTTCCATTTCCATTTCGCTAGATGACGCAAGCCAGATCTCCGATGAAAAGGCAAAGGACTATCTCTTTTCCACACTTGAATGGAAAAACAAGAGCACCAATGCGTATGTGCAATGCAATTCTGTTTTTTCTGCAGTTCCTCTTTCTGTTGTTTCCAAAAGTGAATCTATCCTCGGCTCATTTTCGTTTAATTATAAAATCGCCCAGTTATTTGCAAAAGAGCTGTTTTCCCATTCCTTTTCCGAATGTGCGAACTATGGTTATTATTGGAAGAATACAATGACCAATGCAGCTCTTTTGCTTGGCAGGAGCGCAGAGCTTTCGGATTCCTCATGGCTTCTAGCAAAAAAGGATTTTGAGGAATTGGGCTATCTTGGGATTTGCGATTCTGATTTTTACGGGTATTCTTCCAGTTCATGTGATACAATAATTCCTGCGTTTTCCGGGGTTTCGACAGGAGATCTTTCTGATTATGATCGTGCTGCCACGATTTTTTCCAAATTAAAAAAATCTGTTTATGGTTCAGTTCCGAACCTGTCCGCTTCCAATCAACTGCTTAATCTAATCTGGAAACAGGATGGTTCGCTTGCAGACGCAATACTACTGCGCTCTCTTATGCTTAATGCTACCCAAGATAGTTTTGCAGAATATTCCGATCTTAAATCCTCCCTTCTTTTAGTGCGATATTCCGCATCCTCTTCATTAGCAAAACCCGATGCCCAGGACGTATCTTTGATTTCTGCTCCTGTAAAATCCAGCGTTTTTAGCGAGGCACAGGCATATACGATCTCTTATCGTCTTTCCATGTTAAAAGATTCCCAGAAAAAAGCAGAAGCCTTGGTTGCGCAGGCGGATTCTTTCTTCTCATTCAAAAAACGCGGATATCTAAAGAATACTCTTCTTTCGCTTAGGGACTCAGTTGCACTCTTTGGCGTGGTTTCAAATGATTCTTCGGTTTTGCTTTCAGATTCGGAAAAGGTCGTTTCGATTGCCCGCGAGGAAGCGGAACTTGAAATCGCAGCGTTTGAATCCTCTGCGTCCGGTCACCCTGCAAATTCCATTGCCCGCTCGCTTTATGCAAACTCAACAATATCGCTTTCAAGCGGTGATTCCGCAACCACGCTCGGAAAAAAATTCATTTTTTATGATAAATCCGCTTCGCTTGCGCGTTCTGCAAGGAATAAGCTCACTGTAGTTTCTGCAGAGAAAGAAGCAGATGCGGGTGCGGACATGGAATCTCTGTTCGTTCTCCTGAAGAATGCGCAGAAGGATTCAATTGATGTCGAATACGAAAAGAAAATGCTTTCATCCATAAAGAATGACGTGCTTTCTGGTGCCGACTGGGCTGTGGCACTTGTTTCCGAACTTCGTGATTCAATCATTGAAAAGGTCCGCATGCGATATGGCGCTTTGGAACAAGAGCGTGCGGAACTTCTCTATCAAATCTCTCTTGGTCCGGAATTTCTCGGAGACCTTTCGTTTGACATGGCTTCTGCTGAGCAGGGTGTATTTGATGCAAGTGGCGTGTTGCTTTATCCGGATAGCATCGGAAAACTTTCCGCAATTGAAACAAAATACGCATATACCCGCGAGAAAATATTTTCTGCCTCTCGCAAAATCATCGAAAAGAACCTCATTGTTTCATCAAGCGAATATTTTGGTCCAGTTATTCTAGATGAATCTGTGAATGCGACAATTAGTACTACGATCCATAATCCAACCGGCTTCTCGGCAGAAAACGTGCGCATTCCTCTTTCACCCTCCATTGATTTTGCAGATGCCTCAGTGCTTTATTCTTCATCAGGAGTGGATGGTCTTACTCTTCTCCAGAAAAATGGCATTGAAATCATTCTGAAAAACATCTCTGCTTATGAAACAATCCAGTTCGTTATTGGAAAACAGGCTGTTCTTGCGTTTACCTCAAAAAAATCCACAAGTGCGGTTGCACAAGCAGACGCAACCGCGCAGATTGAGGAAACAATCTCATTCAATTTGCTTTCAAATGGGCGTTTTGCGTACACACCAGGAGTGGTCGCAAGCGATATATATCTTGACGGTTCGGAATTCAGGAGCGGTTCAAAACTGCTTGAAAAAGGGCCGCATACGCTCCGCTCAGTTTCATCGGTTGATGCTGCCTTTTCCACAGACTCTGGAAATTTCAGCGTAAAATCAGAAGGCACTTCCTCCGAAGTTAGTTATGATCTTTCATTAATTCCTAAATTGGATATCGACCGTGCAACAATTATCGTAAATGGAAATTGGAGCGACCATGTAAAATCTTTCATGCTGTTTGCTTATACTGGTGAGATTATAGAAAACAAAAAAGACCTGGGTAATGGATTGTTTGGTTTTGATATTCTTTCCCTGAAGAAAAATAAACCTGTAAAGATTCGAGTTAAGTATGCGGTTGATAATTCCAAAGAATATGCAATTGAGCAGCTTTCCGTTCTTTCAAAGTTGAATTCAACAGACGCGACGATAGTCTCATCAAAACTCATAGGCAATGATACGTTGTCTGCAATCTCTCTTCTGGAGCAAAAGCGTGTTTCATCCCTTCTGAGCGAAGTTTCATCTTCAGCACGTTCCTCATCCGTATCAAAGCTCATGCGGGAGCTGTCTTCCGAGAAAGATGAGATAAGTGGTGTTCTGTCCGGATCGGAATTCATGAGTCTGAATGAAACTGCGGATAGCCAGTTTCTTTCAAAACTTCAGGCAAGAAATTCAGTTCTTGAAAACACGCTTTCCTCAATTTCAAATATGACTAACGAACAGGCAGAGGATACTCTTTCCAAACTAGACAAGAAGTGGCTTGGCAAACAGGTGTCTGCGCAGTTCAATGATGCCGAATCAGAATTCCGCAAGCTCAAAGACAAATATGTGCTGCTTTCAAACGCATCCTCTTCAACAGAGCTTCCAAAGGATTTCACTGATTTTGAAAAATCCTCTGCCACATTCGAAGGTAGTGGCTCTCTTTCAGACGCTATCAACATGCTTGGGGCATTGTCCTCTGTGCGCGACGTGGTTCTGAAAAAGGAAAATGAAATAGAGAGTGAGAAGGCATCACTTTTATCCCAGATTGATGAATCCAAATCTTCTATTTCCGAAATTCTAGAGCACTATTCGAAAGAATACTCAGAAGGAAAAACCTCTACGTTCTCTTGGGCATTTAAGGTTGATCCATCTGCATTGCAGAAAGAAATTGCTAAGAAATCCATGACAACACAGGATTTGCGTTCAGCACTCAGTTCGCTTGATGGTTCGTTCTCAAAAATGAACGAAACCATTTCATTCCTTTCAAACCGTGCAAATAGTGAATATTCTCAGCTAAATGCGCTAAAATCTTCCAAATCTGGTTCATGGAGCGAACAAACACTGAAAAAGTTCAATCAGGGGATGGCAAAGGCAGAGGATTATCTGGAGTCTGGGGACTATGTAAAGGCGCTCAAGACCGAGAGCGCGCTTGTTGCCCTTGCCGAATCCGAAATAGGAACCGATCAATCACAGGGAGTGATAATTCTCGCACTTTCCGCAACCTTTGTTATAGGTGTGCTTTTGATCTATCTGTTCCGCAACCGGGGCGGTTTTGGCAAAGAAGGTTTGGGAAAGCCGCAATTTAAAAAACTGCAATCCATACCTTATACGTATGGCAGGAACCAAGATTCGGGTTTACGTAACTGGAGCAACCGGGAGACTGGGAAAAGAAGTCCTGAAACTTCTTCCGACCGCGATTCCATTAGTTAGAGAGAAAAGCGGACTAAAAAATGAGATGCTCACTGATTTTTCCGAGAGTTCGCTCAAAGGGATTCTCAAGGATGCAACCACAATCGTTCATCTTGCCGGCTCCATGAATTTTCTTGATCCAAATGAACTAAAGGCAGCAAATGTCGAGCTTACCCGTCGTATTGTTTCCACAACTCCGAAATCCGCTCGAATTGTTTTTGCAAGTTCTATTTCCGTGTATGGAAAATTGATCCGTGTTGTTCCTGCGGATGAGAATTCCCCAACTAATCTGGATTCTCCTTATGCCGCTACAAAACTCGAAGCGGAAAAAATAATTCTTGATTCAAATACAAACTCTATAATCCTGCGAATCGGAACAATCTATGGCCCTGGTTTTAGCGATTACAATATGATTCTCTCCCAGATAAAGAATGGCTCAATGAAAATAATCGGTCATGGTCAGAATCGCGTTCCGTTTGTGCATGTCATGGATGTGGCTAAGTCGATTAAAGGGGCACTTGATGAAAAAAATGCAAAACCCGGAGTTTATGTTGTCTGTGGCGAATCTCTAAAACAGCAGGAACTTCTTTCCATAGCCGCAGAGTTTCTCGGGGTTTCCGCACCAGCAGATTTTGTTCCGCTTGATTTCGCACTCATGTTCGCGCAATTCGAGCAGTCAAAGGCAATGCTCTCGAAAACAAAGCCAAAGGTTACTACGGAACACATTCTGATTCTTGCAAGCGACCGGGTGTTTAATTCCGATAAGGCAAAGAAATCGCTTGGATTCAATCCACGACCGTTAAAGGATGGGATAAAGGAGATGGTTGAGGAGTTTGTTCAGTTGTAAAAGGCAGAGTGTTCAGAAAACCGACCGGAAATAGCCAAAAGTGGTCGGAAAGCTGAACAAAAGAAAGATTTATAAATATTGTATGCCCAATCAAGTGATATGGCTACAAATGATACGATTACCAAAATCCAGATCGTTGCTCCGAACAAACTGAGTGCCGCAATAACATCAGCCACTTCACTAACATCAGCCACTGTAACTTCTACTTCTATAAATGCTACCATCAGTCTAGATGCATTGTATCGGGTGGCTTTGGAAAATGCCAACCGTGCCAAAGAATATAGGAAAAGATATGTCTATTCGGAGTTGCGCAATTTACTTAGCCAATTCCAGGCCTTAAAGAACAAGAAACCATGCATTCTGATCCCCGGAATACGTGGAATAGGCAAGACTACTATTATGCTTCAGCTTTTTTCAGATCTTAAGGATGCATTCTATTTTACAGCAGATTCCCTTCTTGTAAAATCCTCAACATTATATTCGTTGGTGGAGCAGGCCCATAGGACCGGTTATAAGACCGTGTTTATAGATGAGATACATCGCTATCCAAACTGGGCAGCAGAGCTCAAAAACATCTATGACTCATTTAATGTCCAGATTGTTGCATCCGGTTCATCCACAGCTGCAATAAAAAAAGGCAGCCTATTTCTTGGCAGACGGGCATATGAAATACCACTTTTCCCACTTTCATTTGGAGAATATGTATATTTACAGGAAGGACAAAGATATGAAGCGAATATAATAGATATCCTGAACAAGCGTGCATCTATTCAATGGATCGCCGATCATCCATCAGTAGAGAAACATTACAATAATTATCTTTTGACTGGAGGGTTTCCTTTTAGATTAGAAGAGCGCGGCTCTTTATTCTCGCTTATGAAAAAAATGATTTATGAGGATGCACTCACCGAATTCAATCTAAGCGAAGCAAAAGTTGATGTTGCAGAGCGGATACTGAGTTTTTTGGCTGCGTCTAAGCTTGGAGAATTCAGCTATACCTCTTTTTCTTCTACAAGTGGTTATTCAAAATCCACTGTTTACGAGGGTGCACGGTTGCTAATTGAGCTTGAACTGCTTAGAGTTGTTTCGGGTGCAACCCCAAAGGCCAAAGCCAATGAAACTGTCAAGATACTGTTCTCTCATCCAAATCTGCGTGCAGCATTTGCTGACCAGTTAATGGTATCACCAGATATAGGTGCATTACGAGAGGAATATTTTGTTTTCCATCTCTCTTTGCTTGGTATTCCGGTTTTCCTTCCAAAAAAAATGAAGAAAAATCCGGATTATGAGGCGGTTGTTTTTGGCAAACACATGATATTTGAGATAGGCACTGCTTCAAAAACAAAAAAGCAGCTTCAAGGCCTCGAAGGCGCCGTTCTTGATCCAATCGGTCTTATGGTCCTTGGTTTTGTTCAGAAAACCAACCAGAAATAGCCAAAAGTGGTCGGAAAGCTGAACAAAAGAAAGATTTATATTAAAAATGAGTCTGGCGTTTCAAGAATGGCGGGACCCCAAGAATGGGTATGATGCTGCGTTCTTTTTCATCTTTAAGAAAATACCCCTCTATTTCAGATTTTCCGCTAATCATTGATAAGATCGGCAGAGGCTCGTTTCCGACTCGTATAAGCGGCCATAACGAATTTCCAAGAAGCGGAATATGAAATACAGGTACGAAATATTTTACTCCTCTTTTGAATTCTTGTTCTTGTCTCGCTCCTTTTTCGATTTCCCGTTCCTCATAAGTAACGCATTCCCTTGGTTCAATCCAGTTTACTTCCTTTGCCAGAAGTTCCGCAACTGGTGGGCAGGACGCAGTAAGTGCCACGATTGTTTGTATGGTTCCGTCTGCCGTTGCAATACTATTCAGAACAAATGGATACATTGTGCATGCCCAGGGTCTTGTTGCGTATATACTACATGTTTGACGTAGTGGTTCTACTCCTGCAATTTTTGTTTCAGTTAGAAACGAACAACGATCCTTTGGAAAAACCAGTGCAGTCCCATCGTGCGTGTTCAATGCTGTTGCACCAAGCAGAGTGGCTGATAATACTATCTCATCTTGTTTTCTCTCGTTTTTGTGAATCCCGATGCTTTTTGTTCCCTTGCAGCATTGTGCGCATTCGGTGCATCTGACCTTTTCAGAAGCGAATATTGTCAGAAGCATTCTTTCAGTTCCTTCAGGTCTTGGTCTTTTTATGAAAAGCTGTGCTGGTCTCATGTATTATTTATGTCTGAGGAAGGGATTATAAGGTTATCATAAGTAAAAGTTAATGGTTATTAATTGTTTGTGATAAATTTAAATGGAATGCCGGGTGTTTTGAAGCATGACAAGTCCAGGAATTGAACAAGAGGTTAAGCTTACACCAGAACAGTTTGCCGTATTTCGCGGGTTTCTCAACAGAATGATTACTGATGGAATTATCATTTGCCATCCAATCACCGAGGATACTGCAAGCCTGCAAACACGCCTTGCGGTTCGACTAATGCAAGAGAAAATAAATCGTCTAGTTCTGGTTGATGGTGATGGCAATAAAATTGTCATGAAACCCAATGGAGTCATTACATTTGAAACTATTCGCGCGTTTTCAATTGCCAATTCTTCCAGTCTGCTTAACCTATCCCAGAAACCCATACCTGTTGTTGCCATTCAAGGTAAAGCCGAAACCAAAAAGAAATCAATTTCTTCCCCGTTTTCTCTGGCGCATCCGCCGATTATAGGACATAAACCAGCATATAATTTTGGGGCCCGACGTGAGGAATATACCACTACTGGAGGGGAAGTTGTTGCTGCCCATAGTCATCGTGGCATAGATATCTCATGTCCTGGCGGAACTAAGGTTTATTCGACTACTTCTGGGGAAGTTGTGAAGGTAGATAAAGATCCTGGCGGAAAGGGCGGAAATTATGTAGTTATCCGCGACAACGCAGGGTTATTTCATCACTATATGCATATGGGTAGTATGTCTGTTCGCACAGGTCAGTTTGTTTCCGCAGGTACACGCATCGGAGATGTGGCCCGCACGGGTTTCGCTCGCGGAAGCCGTTCTCCGATTCATCTACACTATGAAATACGTTCGGAAGTAAACTCCGGCAGAGCGATAAACTTTACAGGAGCCCTTCGCGAAGCGTATCGCCAGCATGAACAGACTGCCACATTGCAGGTAAGATGAATTGGCTGGTTACGCTCTAAAATAAAACAGGTGATATATTTGAATTCAGTTTCTTCAAATAAAAGTTCAGATAAGAGCGTAAAAAAATTAATCCTAAGCGATATCTCCCGCAGAAAATTCACTGCGGCAACCTATGGCTTTGCAGGAACTCATTCAGGTGTTCAAATCTGCACCTGGACGCGGAAGGCTTTACGTGGCAAAGGAATCTGCTACAAGCAAAAATTCTATGGAATAGACTGCCATCGCTGCTGTCAGATGAGTCCTGCACTTGCATGGTGTCAGGAGAACTGTACATTCTGCTGGAGGCCAATGGAATGGATGCGATTCACGAAAATGAAGAAGAAAGAGGTTGATTCTCCAGAGGATATTATTTCTGGTTGTGTGACCGCACGCAGGAAGATAATGAGCGGAATTGGCGGTGCGCATGATGCGAACCGCGCATTGTTCGATGTTTCATTTTCAAAATTTCCTTCTCATTGGGCGATTTCTCTTTCCGGTGAGCCGACAATCTACCCATATCTTCCTGAAATGATAAAACTGCTGAAATCAAATTCCGAAGTAAAATCAATCTTTCTCGTAACTAATGGCCAGGAGCCGGCAATGCTTAGCCAGCTTGCGCGCAAGAACGCGCTTCCCACCCAGCTTTATGTTTCAGTTGACGCACCGGATGAAGCGCGGTTCAAAAAAATAAACAAATCTCTTTACAAGGACGGATGGAAGCGGCTCAATCGGACACTCGCGTTACTTACAAAGTTGAAATGTCGTCGTGTAATCCGCTTCACACTGATTCGCGGAATAAATGATTCTGAAGAATTTTTTTCGCTCTATGCGACCCTGTTCGAAAAGAGCCGTTCGGATTTCATAGAGGTAAAAGGATATATGTTTTTAGGTGCATCTCGTCAAAGGCTGAAATTTGAGAATATGCCAATGCACGAATACGTGCGGGAATGGTGCAAACTATTTGCGGTTCATCTAAAGAACTATGACATAATAAACGAGGATTATCTTTCGCGGATTGTTTTGTTTAAGAGGAAGGATTCAAAATATTCAAACATTATTGCTCAGAAGTAAGGTAGACACCTGCGAAATAACCATTTAAAACCTAATTACGATATGCCTTCGGTGGTAAAATGGCAGTTGAGGACGTCATGAAGTATATTGCTACAAATGAAATCAAATGGATAGATTTGCAGTTCTTTGATCTTTTCGGAACAATGCACAGAGTTTCAATCTCCCGCAACGATCTGGAAGAGTCCTCCTTTTCAAAAGGAATTTCCGCCGCAGATCTTTCTGAGGTTTTCGGAAATAGCGGGCAGGGGGAATTAATTCTTCTTCCAGATCCGGAGTCATTGGCAAGGGTTCCATGGGAAAATTCCTCGATAAGGCTTATTTGCGATGTTGTTGTAGCGATAACCGGCGAGAGGTTTGTAAAGGATTCCCGTTATGCAATAGAACGTGTCGAAACAAACATTGAGGCGCTTGGAATGAAAGAGTGCCGCGTTGGAACGGAAACCGAATTTTACATGTTTGAGAATGCGACAACCGAGCGCACAGCAGTAGGCAGAGGTGGAGGTACGTTAGTTGATTCCCGCGAATCTCCCTGGAGCCCATCCCCGCTTGCATACAAAAAAAGCGGTTCATTTGTTTCTCCACCCACGGATTCGTTGTATCCGGCGAGAACTCAACTCAGTGACACGCTTGAAGAGCAGTTCGGCATTCCAGTAGAATCTCATCATCACGGGAGAGGTCAAACTGGTCAGCAATGCGTTGATATTTCGCACAAATCATTGAAAGGTGCGGCAGATGCAGTTGCCACTCTTCGTCTTGTTGCAAAAAACATAGCTCTTGTTGGAAATGCGGTTGCGTCATTCATGCCATATCCTGTTGAAGGGGAAAAAGGAAGCGGCTGCAATATCCATCAGACTCTTTGGAAAGGTTCGGATACAAGTTTATTCTATGATGCCAGCGACGAATATGCGCAGATGAGCCAGGCAGCCCGTTATTATATTGGTGGTTTGCTTGAGCATGCACCTGCTTTATGCCTTTTCACAAATCCAACTGCCAATTCCTATCGCAGGCTTGCCTCAGATCAGAAGCAATACGGCTGGGGAAAAGGAAGCAATACGCTTGTGCAGGTTCCTTATCTGAAGAAAAATGACCGGGAACGCAAACGAATCTCATTTGCTCTTTCCGATTCATCAATCAATCCATACCTTGCCTTTAGTGCGGTTGTTTCTGCAGGTTTGGATGGAATCAAGAGCAAGATTGAGCCTGGCGATCCATTGGAAGGCGAATCCGGGAAAAAGAAATCCGGCCCGAATAAACCACTTCCCGAAAGCCTGAAAGGCGCAGTGGAATCCCTTAACAGCGATATCAAATTCCTGAAAGGGGTGTTTTCAGCAGAGCTTCTTGGCGATTATGTTGAAATGAAGCTTGAGGAACACAGGAATTCCACGAAATCCATAAACAGATGGGAGATGGACAGATACTTTAGTGTCTAGAGTTCAGCGTTCAATGTCTAGAGTTCACCGTTTAGAATCTCGTGTTTTGCGTATTGCGTCTCCAGTCGAGAGTCTTGGGAGAGTTTTGGATTTGATTGCGTTTCGTGCGGCTCAATTTCGGCTCAGTTTCAATTGGTCTCGCTTAAAGAATTCCGAGTTCGGAGTTTCTGGCAGGTAGTGCGGAAAAATAAAAAAAATAAAAAAAAGAGAAAAGAATCTGCGCCGCACTATTTGCCGTAGTCTTCGTGTCCAAGCTCATACGCCCGTTCTATCGCCCTTTCAATGGTTTGACGGAATGCAGAAAACAACCCGAGCTTTTTTGCGAGTTCCTTTCCAGCATGCGTTGTTCCGCCTTTTGTTCCTACAAAACGGATCATGTCCCGCACGCTGTAATCTGTTTCCAGCAATAGTTTTCCCATGGCAACCATGTTCTGACCTGCTATGGTTCTTCCCTCATTCCTGCGAATTCCGTGCCTTATGGCGGTGCTGATAATTACACCTGCAAATGCAGCAAGATATGCAGGCATGCTTCCGCTTATTCCTGTAAGCGGATTAATCATTCTTTCGTCATAGAATCCGCACGTTCCGAGATTGCAGAAGATTTTTGCGGCAACAAGCGCGTCATCGCGGTTCAGGCAATCCGTCCCAGGTGCAAGAGCGGTGAATCCCTCGCCAACAAGAACCCCAATATTTGGCATTGCTCGGATTATCCGTCCATCCGGTTTTTGAAGGAGTCCCGCAATTGCACTGATCTTTATTCCCGCAGCCACGGATATGACGAGTTTGCTGCTGTCCGCGCACGCATCCCCTAAGTTTGTGCACAATCCAGCGACATCTTTCGGCTTTACCGAAATGACAACCACGTCGCTCTCTTCCGCAGCGGTTTTGTTGTCCCGTCCTATTTCTATTCCAAGCGCTCGCAATTTTTCCAGCTTTTCTTCGCATCTTCCGGTTACCAGCACGTCCTTTGCAGGAAACACGTTCTTTTGCACAAGTCGTGATGCAATCGCGCTGCCGATTTTTCCGGCTCCCAATATTGCTATTCTCCTTCTTTCGCTTCCGTTGCTTCCTTTACTCCCGTTGCCGTGGAAGTAAATCCCTTCCTTGTTTCATTTTTTCCATATCAAACACCTCCTATTTTTTGTCTTGCCATTTTTTCTTTGTTCCGCACTTTGTGCAGTACTTCGCCTGTCATAAAATCTGATGTCAAAAAGTTGGATTTTGGTCCTGCCTTAAGGGCTAAATAAACAGAGGTGTCTGGGGGCTACCCAGGTGGGATCTGGCACAGGCTAACTGCTTGCAAGAATTCGTTTGACTGAAGAATATGATTTTTGCGATTAGCCTTCATGTTGATACTTGTGCGCGGTTCTGTTTAAAAAATGCGCTGGCAACCCCAATCAATAATCTTTTAATTTATACCACCAATAAAATATTGCATGGTACTCAAATTTCTAAGGCCCTATAGGCGAATTTCCGACACTGGTATTTTGAAAAGACATGAATTATTGGAGGATTACGGCGGAGGTTGCCCAAAAAACCAATGCAAGATTATGTGGGAATCCTCCCGTCGTATCGGTTTGCAAAGCATGGTGCCTTTAACAGCAACCGAATCCGAGATATACCCACACCCTGCTTTTGCGGCATTGGAAGACCTTGAAAAAGTCGAAGATGGCCCTTTAGGCCAGCTTGGAAATTTCTGGTTAAATTGGGTAGCAAAGCAATTACCTTTGGCAGTACACCGGTATGGGCTATTCAGAAATTATGGAATGCGGGATTTATGGTTTATTCGCAGTAACGGAAGCGTGGAGTGCTGGGATTTGGATTACAAACAGATGATGGGGGGCCCAGGCAATCCGGTTTTCAAATCAGAAAGAAAAGGGGATGTGGAAGGCGCTGCCAGCTGGCTTGTAAGCAAATTGCTATATGAAAGTCCGGATGCATATATTTTTGTGCATAAGATGGGCGCGGAAGCGGACCCGAATCTTGTGAGCCAGTATATATCTATTGTGCCGGATTACAAGCTGGTTGCCGAACAGGTTCGCAACGGAGTTTCAGTTCCACCTGAACATGCAGCAAATGTGCGCGCATTAATGGATGTTGAAGAAGACATACCCATGAACCCAATCCTAAGCCATCTCATGGTAAGAGGGTATCTCTTTGAAACCAGAGACGCTGCACAATATTTCCTTATTGTAGACGGAAAGGTAACCGGGTTCAATAACTGGCGTGCAATGAAAGGGATGGTGGAACAGGCCTATCTGTCTAATCCAACCGCAAAGGTTCTTGTGCACAGGATGGGTTCTAGTCTGGATTTTGACCTTGGAAGAAAACTTCTTATAATAAATCCCATGGACGGATTTGTGGAACGTCGTTCGCCAAGAACCAAGTGTGATGGAAACGA